>DATFVJ010000253.1:0-16839 GCA_035260365.1 Streptosporangiaceae bacterium | reverse complement strand
AGCCCCGTCACGAATGCGGACGCGGCATCGCCTGGCGCGGCGGCGCGCAGCTGCGCCGCCCAGTCGCCGCCGCCGCGCGACCCGGCCGCGCCGCCGCACTCGGCGATCAGCTGGAATATCGCGGCATGCGCGGGCACCGTGAAGGCATCCGCCCCGAGCGCGTCGAAGGCCGGCCCGCACAGCGCAGGCCGCTGGACGGCGAGCTTGAGCGCCTCCCGCTCGACCCTGACGACCGGATCACCCACGTCGTAGCCGCCCGGCTCGCCCGCGCCCGGCTGAGGGCGCCCGGGCGCCTGCGGAGCCGCCCGGCCTGCCCCGCGCCGCTGGCGACCCGCGGCACCGCCGGCCCCGTTTCCGCGCGACGACGGATCGGCCGGCCGTGACGGCCCACGCCGCAGGTACAGACCGATGCGGGCAAGCACGAAATCCTCGTCCATGAGACCGAGCCAGCGGTCAACCCGCTGGGCATACACCTTGCGCAGGCCCTCGTCCTTGATCCGCGCCACGACCCGCGCCGCACCGTCCAGGGCAGCGAGCCGCCCCTCGGCACTGTCCAGGTCACTTTCGTCCATCGCGCTGCGAACGGCGAACTCATACAGCGGCACGCGGCGGGCGATGAGATCGCGCACCGCCAGGTCGCCCTGCTCCCGCCGCAGGTCACAGGGGTCGAGGCCGTCTGCCTGCACGGCCACGAACGTCTGGGTGACGAACCGTTCCTCCATGTCGAACGCCCGCAGCGCGGCCCGCCGGCCCGCCGCGTCACCGTCGAACGTGAAGATGACCTCGCCCCGTTGCCAGTCAGCGTCGATCAGCAGCCGCCGGACAATCTTGATGTGCCCCTCGCCGAACGACGTACCGCAGGTTGCCACCGCCGTCGGGATGCCGGCCAGATGGCACGCCATCACATCCGTGTAGCCCTCGACGATCACAGCCTGACGGCGCCGCGCGATCTCTCGCTTGGCCAGGTCCGCCCCGTAGAGCACGGAACTCTTCTTGAACAGCGGCGTCTCGGGCGTGTTCAGGTATTTCGGGCCGTCACCCGCGGACCCGAGCGTCCGCGCGCCGAAGGCGATCACGTCGCCGGTGACGTCGCGGATCGGCCACATGAGCCTGCCGCGGAACCTGTCGACGGGCCCGCGCCTGCCCTCGCTGGCGAGGCCGCCGAGCAGAATCTCCTGCTGCGTGAATCCCCTGCCGAGCAGGTGCCTGGTCAGCGCCTCCCACTCCGCGGGCGCGTACCCGACCCCGAACTGCTCCACGGCGGCCAGTTCGAATCCGCGCTCGGCCAGAAAGGCGCGCGCCGGGGCGGCGTCTGATGAGCGCAGCCGTTCGGAAAAAAACTCAGCGGCAGCGCGGTGCGCATCGAGCAGCCGGCGGCGCTGGCCCTGCTCCCGCCCGGGCACCTGGCCACCCTGCTCGTAGCGGAGCTCGATGCCCGCGCGCGCGGCGAGCCGCTCGACCGCTTCGGCGAAGGTGAGATTCTCGATCTTCTGAACGAAGGAGATGGCGTCGCCGCCCTGCTGGCACGAGAAGCAGAAAAACAGGCGCCGGGCCGGGGTGACGTTGAACGACGGCGTCTTCTCCTCGTGAAAGGGGCACAGCCCCTTCAGTGACCCTCCGCCTGCGTTGCGCAACTGCAGGTGCTCGCCGATCACATCGGCGATGGGCGAGCGTTCCCGGACGAGTTCGATGTCCTCATCGCGGATCCGGCCAGCCACACGTGCCTCCGCCCGGCTCGGTCCAAGTGCTGACGCGGCGAGTCTATTGCCAGCCAGTGACCGCGGGCGCGCGCCGCACGGTCACGGTTCCGCTAGGGCATGTCCCGCAGATCTCTGGCGGCGCGGATCGGCGCCCAACGGTCGCCCTGACCCCCCCGTCCCTGGCGAACATCCGGTGCAGCCTCGCCGCCAGCCCCGGATCGCGCACGACACAGCCGCTAGCTGCCCAGTGCGGGAAGCACCAGGACGGTCGCATCGACCTCCGGATGAGCGGCGAGCATCTTTTCGAGCCTGCTCGCGAATATCGGGTTGGCTACGACAAGCCGCAGCGGGAACGGGCTCTGGCGAAGTACCCCGAGCACCAGGCTAAGTCCCTGCTTGGTGATACCTCTGCTGGTGGGAGGGCCGCCGATTTTTGCCCAAAGGATCCCATTGATCGAATTCTTCATCTCGCCGAGGTCGCGGTTGAACACCGCGGCGAGGAAGCTGTCACGCCAGTTCCCGAGCGGCCAGTTGCTGCAGAACACCAACGTCGGCACGTGGTCGCCGAGCAGGTGCGCGTTGGCGAGCGTGATCATCGACGAGGTGGTGAGCGCCGTCACCTGGCCGGAGTTCCAGACGCCGAGCGGAGTTCTCCGCCAGGACGCCTCAGCTCCGCCGGCCGAGCGCATGCCCCACGTGGACACCGCGACGATGGTCAGCGCGAGCGCTCCCGCGACGATCGCGGGCGGAAGTTCCCTGACCAGGGTCAGCCGGCCGCCGGGCCGGGAGGGAGCGGGCAGCCGGCGCAGCACGACGCCGACGGCGCCGAGGCCGGCCAGGCAGACGATGTAGCCCGCCATCAGCAGCTTGTCAGAGTAGTAGCTGGTAAATCCCGTGCTGGCGACCTGGTAGACGGCGAAGGCCGCGACCACCGACGCGGCGATGACGACCTGCGCGGCGATAGCCCTGCTCGGCAGCAGGCGGCGTGCCGCACCGCTGGCCATCGTGGCGGCGATGAGGACCGCGAGCACGATCACGACGGGCAGAGACACCGGCACCCCCGTCCCCAGGGCCAGCGACTGCGCCTGTGCGTTGAAGCCGGACGCCAGGCTGAGCGTCGACGGGTAGAACGCGACAGCGCAGCCGACGACGACGGTAACGACGGTGAACTTCCAGTACCTGCGCAGCCGGCGGTGGTAGATGATGCACGCGGCACCGAGCCACAGGACAACCATCGGCGCGTAGAGGTTGTACGCGTACGCGACCGCGACAAGCAGCGCACAGGCGATCAGCACCTGCTCACGGACGACGCGCGGCGGCCGGACCGTGACGGCAACGGCGAGCGCGACGAACCCCAGGCCAGCGATCTCAGAATCGAACCCGTGCTCGATCAAGAGCACCAACGGCCCGCCGATCGCCAGTGCGGCGGCGACGGAGCAGATGAAGACGCGCCGCCAGTGCGTCACGAGCGGGCCCGCTATCCACCGGGCCGCCCACACGATGGCCGTGACAAGCAGGGCATAGGCGACGAGAACGTAGATGAAGTAGCGGTTGAACTCCGCGAGCGGCGCCCCTGGGTCGGTGGTCGACCGCAGGAACGTGTCGAAAAATGCGTAAAGGAAATGGGACCCGGACGGGTAGACGATCTCGGCCGGGTGTGCCACGGAGACGGCCGCCTTGACCGGGTGCAGGAAGGTGTAACCGCCCAGCCGGTGGATCGTGTCGAACAGCGCGAAATGGGCGTACCGGTCCTCCGCCGTGGCCGAGAACGTGAACCGGCTGGCCGCGGAGAGCTTCGCGACCGGAGCGTAGGCCGTTAAAAAGGCGGTGAGGCCCGAGCCGAGCACTAGCACATCCGACCCGAGCACGCGGCGCGGCAGGCTCGGCCGCCGGCGCGCGGCCCACCCGATGAGGGCCACGAGCGAGAACAGCACACCGCCCACCGGCACCGGCCGCAGCCCCCATGGCCAGATCGAGAAGGCCAGGCCCAGCGACAGGATCACACCCGCGAGCAGCCCGGCGGCCAGCGCGAAGCGATCCACCAGGTTGGTCCCTGATCGCAGGATCGACGCGACCGCGAGCAGAAGCAGGGCCAGCTGCACAACGTCGAGCCGCAGCTCATGCAGCACGAACGGCACCAGCCAGGCCGCGCCGAGCAGGACCGCCAGCCATCGCACCCGAAGCCACGGCTTGCGGCTGGCCTGGCGAAGCGGTCCCACCGTGAGCGGCTGCCAGGATGCGATTCTTTCTGGCGCATGCGCGTGCTCAGTCAGATCCACTGCCGCTCTCAAGAATTTGAGCAGACCCGGCGCATTCGGGCAAAGCTACCCCCGAGCAAAGTTACCCCCGGGCGCTCGGCGCGGCGCGAGAGGAATGACAACATTTTATGGTTGTTTGGCTCCACCTTTAGCTTGATGACAGTGAGCCTGCGCCCGCCAGAACGTCATCCCCTGTTGGCGTGGCCAAGCCTACACGAGCGGGCCGGCCGGCGGGCATCGGCGGTGATGCGGCGTCGAGACCGGCTGGTACCGTCACCAGGTGCGCGAACGCCTCGTCCTGTGGGACGTTGACCATACGCTGATCAACGCCGGCGGGGGGAGCGCCCAGCTGTACGGCGAGGTATTCCTGCAGTTGTTCGGGCGCGCGCTTGCGAACGTGGCGCCCATGGCCGGGCGTACCGATCGGGCGATCATCCTCGACACGCTCACCCGTGCCGGGGTGCCGGACCCGGCGGAGCACGTGTGCGCGTTCGCCGCGGCGCTCGCCACCAAGGCGCCGGAGCTTGAGGCGCGTGTCAGCGAGCGGGGACGGGCGCTGCCTGGCGCCGCCCGTGCCCTGCGGGCACTCGCCGCGATGTCCGCCGGCGGGCGTGTGCACGGCTCCTCCGGCGGCGTCGGCTCTCCCGGCATAGCCAACTCTCCCGGCATAGCCAACTCTCCCGGCATAGCCGCCGGGCGTGCGCTCGGCTCCCCCGACGGCTTCCCCGGCCGTTCGAGTGGGCCGACACGGCTCGTCGTCCAGTCTGTGCTGACCGGGAACCTGCGCCCGCTCGCCGAGGTCAAGCTCGGCGCGCTCGGCCTGGCCGGATACCTCGATCTCGACGTCGGTGCGTACGGCGATGTGCACGAGGTACGCGCCGAGCTTGTGCGGGTCGCACGGGACAAAGCCGCGGCCGCGTACGGCGCGACCTTCGACGGTCCGTCGACGGTGCTCGTCGGCGACACCCGCCTCGACGTCCAGGCGGCCCGCGCGACCGGTGCACGATGCGTCGGCGTCGCGACCGGCGCGACAGCGGCGGCCGATCTCGCCGCCGCAGGCGCCCACGAGGTGCTGCCCGACCTCACCGATACCGCCGCGGTCATCGCGGCAATCCTCGGCTGACCCGAACCCGCAGCACCGCGCCCCAGCACCCGCGACCGAGCGCCGGCTGCACACCGGCACCACGCCGCGGGCGGGCCGCTCGCAATGTCACTGCTGGCGGCCACGCTAGGGGGATGAGACCGGAACCTTCCGAGCCGTGCCGGAGACTGCTGGCACTCCAGTCCGGCGTGATCGCGCGCTGGCAGGCACCCGCTGTCGGTTTAGGCACCAACGCGGTGGAGGCGCAACTGCGTAACGGTAGGTGGCGTCCGCTGTGCCGCGGCGTGTACGCCACCTTCACCGGCGATCCGGCTCGGCTCGCTTTGTTGTGGGCAGCGGTTCTTGGCGCCGGACCGCGGGCCATCCTCAGCCATGAGACAGCCGCCGAACTTGATGGGCTGCTGGACCGGCCAGCGACGATGATCCACATTACTGTGCCCGATGCGCAGCGGGTACGCGTCGATCCCGGTGTCACCGTTCACCGTTCACGTCGAATCGAGCAAGCCCGCCACCCAGGCCTGGCGCCGCCGCGCACGATGATAGAAGAAACCGTGCTCGATCTTGCCCAGGCCGCGTCGACGTTCGACGACGCATTCTCCTGGGCGAGCCGCGCCTGTCAGCGTGAGCTCACGACGCCCGTCCTGTTACGAATGCGGATGGACATGCGCAGCGCGATGCGCTGGCGCGGTGAACTGGGCGCCGCACTGCAGGCGGTTTGGGACGGGGCGCATTCGATCCTGGAATACCGGTATCTGCGTGACGTGGAACGGGCACACGGCCTGCCGCAGGCGAGGCGCCAGGTGCGAGCGTCGCAGCGCGGCAGCACCGTGTATCGGGACGTGCTGTACGAGAAGTACCGGGTGGCCATCGAGCTTGACGGCCAGGCCAGCCACCCGGCCGAACAACGCTGGCGCGACATTGATCGCGACAATGTCGCGGCCGCCGCAGGCATCGTTACCCTCCGCTACACCTGGATCGACGTAACCCGCCGGCCCTGCGCGGTCGCGTCCGAAGTAAGCGCCGTACTCCAGCGGCGCGGGTGGCGGGGAGAGCCGCACCCGTGCCGGAACGGCTGCCCGCTACCATGATCCGCTTCTGTGTCAATCTGCCTGCGCTATGTGCAGGCAGATTGACACAGAAGCGGATCATGGACTTCGGCGGTGGAACCGCTGAGCCAGACGGGAACGAACTGTGCCGACGGGGCCACGAACAGTTACGCACGCACGAGCAGTCGCGGAGGGCGGCGGCCCAGGTGCCGCGGTGTTCTCCTGCCGGGCGATGACCCTGGCACCGGGCGGGTCAGGTTACGCGAGATTGTGGGTGAGCTCGCTCAGCGGCACCTCGGGGTCGGCGAGCCGGTCGGGATCGACTCGCACGCCGGATCGGATGAGCGCCTGGATGTCGGCGGTCACATCCCAGACGTTGACGTTCATCCCCGCGACCACGCGGCCGTCCGCCAGCCAGAACGCGATGAACTCGAGCGACTCCGGGTCACCGCGGTAGACGACCATGTCGTAGCCGTCACCGGGCAGCCCGGACACCTCCATGCCGAGTTCGTGCTGGTCGCTGAAGAAGTATGGCACCCGGTCGTAGCTGACATCCTGGCCGAGCATCGAGCGCGCGGCCGCGGGGCCGCCGTGCAGCGCGTTGGCCCAGTGGTCGATGCGGACGCGGCGGTGCAGCAGCGGATTCCACGAGTTGGAAACGTCACCGGCGGCGTACACGTCCGGGTCCGAGGTCCGCAGCGCGGCGTCGGTGAGAATACCGTTCGCCACGTCGAGCCCTGCCGCCTGCGCGAGCGACACGTTGGGCATCACCCCGATCCCGACCACAGCCAGGTCGGCCGTGAGCTGCGTGCCACCCGTGGTGACCACACTTCGCAGGCGCCCTGCCGCCGGGCCGTCGCCGCCCCGGAACTCCGCCACCCCGGTGCGCAGCTTGAAGTCGACGCCGTGGCGGCGGTGCAGGGCGGCGAACAGCTCGCCCAGTTCGGGCCCGAGAACCCGGTTCAGCGGCGTCGGCTCTGGCTCCACGACGGTTACCTCGCAGCCGTAGGACCGCGCCGCGGCGGCGGTCTCCAGGCCGATCCAGCCGGCCCCGGCGATCACGACCCGCCCGCCCGTTTGGCCGGTGGCGCGGAAGGCGGCCGCGAGCCGCTCGGAGTCACCGACCGTGCGCAGGTAGCAGACACCTTCAAGATCACCACCAGGCACCTGCAGGCGGCGCGGCGACGAACCCGTCGTGATCAGTAGCTTGCCGTAGCCGATCGCCTCGCCGCCCGCGAGTTCGACGCGGCGGCCGGCCCGGTCGACAGAGACCGCCACCGCGCCGCGCCGCAGATCCACCTCGTGCTCCGCGTACCAGCCCTCTTCGTGGACGTAGATCACATTCCTGTCGTCCTTGCCGAGCAGGTAGCCCTTGGAAAGCGGTGGCCGCTCGTAGGGACGTTCCTTTTCGGCGCCGACGAGTACGACCGCGCCGCCGAATCCCTCGGCACGCAGGGTCTCGGCAGCCTTGGCGCCGGCCAGGCTGGCTCCGACGATCACAAAACTGGGTTCGGCAGGCATGTGGGGTTCCTTCCCGCGGCACGATCGGGGCACGCACCACGCTAGCGGCCAGAAGGCGGCAGCACCGCACCTGGGTCAGCGGTCGCCGGCGCGCCCGCACAGCCGGCGATGCCAGGCCACCGCGGACGTGTCGGTGAGCGAGGCGATCTGGTCGACCACGACGCGCAGCCGCTGCGCATCCGATCGGGCATCCGCGCGGGCATCCGCGCGGGCATCCGCGCGGGCATCCGACTGCGCGGCCAGCCAAGCTGGTCGCAGCGCGGGATCGAGCGTGGCCGGAGCGCCCCTGGCGACCGCATCCGCCAGCTCGACGATGAGCTCACGCTGACGTTCCTGCACCGCGCCCACGCCGGGACGGCTCATCACGTAGTGCGCCGTGACCCCTTTGAGCAGAGCGCACTCGAGCCGCTGCTGGCGCGGCACGATCAGATCGGCGGCATAACGGGTCAGCGGGCCGCCGCCGTACGCCTCCTGCGTGGCGTACTGCGCCGCGCGGCAAAACCGGCCGATCAGTTCGCTGGTCAGGTTCTTCAGCGCGGCGAGCGAACGCGGGCCACCGTCGAAGCTGCCGGGCCAGTAGCCGGGCGCGAGGAGATCGGCGAGCACCTGGCACAACTCGGCCACGGTGGCAGGCTCCGCGGAATCGGCGTACATGGCCGCGGTGAGCCGCGCCACCGCGAGCCGTTCTGACTCATCGTGAAGCTGCCTGAGCGTGACGTGACCCGCGTACAGGCCGTCCTCCAGGTCGTGTACCGAATACGCGACGTCGTCGGCCCAGTCCATGATCTGCGCCTCCAGGCAGGGCCGGCATCGCGGCGCGCCCTCCCTGACCCAGCCGAATACCTCGCCGTCATCGGCATACGCACCGTACTTCGCCCCGCTGGACGGCGCGGGCCCATCCACCGCAGGCCCAGCCACCGCAGGCCCAGCCGGCGCGGGCCCATCCACCGCAGGCCCAGCCGGCGCAGGCCCATCCACCGCAGGCCCATCCGCCGCAGGCCCTTGCGCCGCAGGCCCTTGCGCCGCGGGCACTTCGGGCGCTATCCAGGGATATTTGAGCGCGGCGTCCAGCACCGCGCGGGTCAGGTTCAGCCCCGCGCTCCGGCCGGCCACCGTGATCACCTTGGCCTCCAGCCGGGTGAGCAGGCGCAGGCTCTGCGCGTTGCCCTCGAACCCCCCGCAGTCCTGCGCCACGGCATCGAGCGCGGCCTCACCATTGTGCCCGAACGGCGGATGCCCGATGTCGTGAGCCAGGCACGCGGTCTCGACCAGATCGGGGTCGGCGCCAAGCGCCTTACCCAGTTCGCGGCCGACCTGCGCGCACTCGAGCGAATGGGTGAGCCGCGTGCGCGGGAAATCGCCCGCGTCCACCTCCAGCACCTGGGTCTTGGCGGCAAGCCTGCGCAGCGCCGAACTGTGTAGCACCCGCGCACGGTCCCGCTCGAAGGCGCTGCGCCCGGGCTGTTTGGGCGGCTCGGCGGCCCAGCGCGCCGTGGCCAGAGCGTCGTAACCGGTCAGCCTGCCCTGCTCAATCAGCGACTGTCGCTCCCTACGGTTTGGATGGCCGCCCGGCCTGCCTCCAGCCGGGCCACGGGCACCCGGAACGGTGAGCAGGACACGTAGTCGAGCCCAGCGTTGTGGAAGAAGTGCACGGACTCGGGGTCGCCGCCGTGCTCACCGCAGACACCGATCTTGAGGTCCGGCCGCGCCCGCCGGCCCTCCTCCACGCCGATCCTGACCATCCGGCCGACGCCGTCGGCGTCGATGGTCTCGAACGGCGACACGCCGAACACGCCGAGCTCCAGGTACCGGCTGAAGAACGAGCCCTCGACGTCGTCGCGGGAGAAGCCCCAGCCCATCTGGGTGAGGTCGTTGGTGCCGAAGGAGAAGAACTCTGCCGCCTCCGCGATCTGGCCGGCGGTGAGCGCCGCGCGCGGCACCTCGATCATCGTGCCGATCAGCGTGTGCACGTCGACGCCGGCCGACGCGGCGACCTCGGCGAGGACCTTCTGCGTCTCGTCGCGCTCGAGTTCGAGTTCCTGCACGGCGCCGACGAGCGGGATCATGATCTCCGGTTCCGGGTTGCCGCCCGCCTGCTTCCGCTCGGCGGCAGCCTGTGCGATCGCCCGGACCTGCATCTGATACAGACCGGGGATGACCAGGCCGAGGCGGACACCGCGCAGCCCGAGCATGGGGTTGACCTCGTGCAGACGGCGAACGGCGTCGAGCAGCTTACGGTCCTGCTCGCTGGCCTTGTCACCGGCGAGTGCGACCTTGACCGTGAGGTCGGTGAGGTCGGGGAGGAACTCGTGCAGCGGCGGGTCGAGCAGCCGGATCGTCACCGGCAGCCCGTCCATCGCCTCGAAGATCTCGATGAAGTCGCCGCGCTGCAGCGGTTCGAGCGCGTCGAGCGCGGACTGCCGCTGCTGTTCGTCCTCGGCGAGGATGAGGTGCTCGACGAGCCGTCGCCGCTCACCGAGGAACATGTGCTCGGTGCGGACCAGGCCGACGCCCCCCGCGCCGAACCTGCGGGCGCGCGCGCAGTCCTCCCCCGTGTCGGCGTTCGCGTACACGCCGAGGCGGCGCCGCGCGTCGGCGTGCACCATGATCCGGTGAACGGCCTCGATCAAGTCGTCGGCGTCAGCCGACGACGGGTCCATGCCGCCCTCGAAGTACTCGACCACCGGGGACGCGGTGACCGGTACGGCGCCGTGGTAGACATCGCCGCTTGTGCCGTCGATCGAGAGCACGTCGCCCTCTGCGACGGTGACGCCGCCTGGCGCCGTGAACTTGCGGCCAGGGATGTCGACGTCGAGTTCCTCCGCGCCGCACACGCAGGTCGTACCCATGCCGCGGGCGACCACCGCGGCGTGGCTGGTCTTGCCGCCCCGGCTGGTGAGGATCCCGCGGGCCGCGATCATCCCGGTCAGGTCGTCCGGGTTGGTCTCACGGCGGACCAGGATGACGTCCTCGCCCGCGGCCGCGCGCTCGGCCGCCCGGGCGGAGTCGAAAACGACATGACCGACGGCGGCGCCCGGCGAGGCGCTCACGCCGGTAGTGATCTTGTTCGTGGCGGCGGAGGAGTCGAACCGTGGGAACATCAGCTGGGCGAGCTGGTCCCCCGTGACCCGGCTGACCGCCTCGTCCATGTCGATCAGGCCCTGGTCGACGAGCTGGGTGGCGATACGGAAGGCCGCCGCGGCGGTGCGCTTGCCGACGCGCGTCTGGAGCATCCACAGCTTGCCGCGCTCGATCGTGAACTCGATGTCGCACAGGTCGCGGTAGTGGTTCTCCAGGATCGCCATGATCTGAAGCAGCTCGTCGTAGGACTTCTTGTCGATCCGCTCGAGGTCCTGCAGCGGCACCGTGTTCCTGATTCCGGCTACGACGTCCTCGCCCTGCGCGTTCTGCAGGTAGTCGCCGTATACGCCCGGGTGGCCGCTGCCGGGGTCGCGGGTGAAGGCCACGCCCGTCCCCGAGTCCATGCCGAGGTTGCCGAAGACCATGGCGACCACGTTGACCGCGGTGCCGAGGTCCGCAGGGATCCGTTCCTGACGCCGGTAAAGGATCGCCCGCGGGGAGTTCCACGATTCGAAGACAGCACGGATCGCGAGGTTCATCTGCTCGCGCGGGTCGGCCGGGAACTCGCGCCCCGTCTGCTCCGTGACGATGTCTTTGAAGGTCTCGGTCAGGTGGCGCAGATCCTCGGCGTCGAGGTCAAGGTCGTTCGCGGTGCCCTTGGCCTTCTTGGCCGAGTCGATCGCGTGCTCGAAGACGTCACCGTCGATGCCGAGTACGGTCTTGCCGAACATCTGGATGAGGCGCCGGTAGGCGTCCCAGGCGAATCGCTCGCTGCCGGACTGCTTGGCCAGGCCGTGCACGGACTCGTCAGAAATGCCGATGTTGAGGACCGTGTCCATCATCCCCGGCATGGAGAACTTGCCGCCGGAGCGGACACTGACGAGCAGTGGGTCGCCAGGGTCGCCCAGCCGTTTGCCCATCGCCTGCTCGAGAGCGGCCAGGTGGGTGCCGACCTCATCGTCCAGGCCGTCAGGGACGTTGCCGTTGGCCAGGAAATAGCGGCACGCCTCGGTCGTGATGGTGAAGCCGGGCGGTACAGGAAGGCCCAGGTTTGTCATCTCGGCGAGGTTGGCGCCCTTGCCACCGAGCAGGTCCTTGAGATCCTTGTTGCCTTCGGCGAATGCGTAGACGAGCTTGGCCACTGCGCGTTCTCCTCGTGATGCGGCCCGGTGCGGGCGACGGCCCCGATGCGGGCGGCATGGGTGATTTGCGGGCCTCACGGCCCCGATAACTCGAACTCTACCGAGCACTGAGCAGCCGGTGCGCCACGCTGCGGCGGATTCTGTGCCAGTTCGGGTTCACCCTCGGCAAACCGCCTGGAACCAAGGTGAAACAGCCGCGCGGCCGGCCCGGCCGCGGCCACGGTGACCTGCGGCTCGCCCGCGCCTGCCCGAGGACTACGACCCGCGCGGCGACGCCGGCACCCAGGGCATGCCCGTGATGCGTTCGTAGATCTCGATGTACCTGCGTTGTGCGGCCTGAACGATCTCCAGGGGGATCCGCGGCCCCGGGGGACGCTTGTCCCAACCGGTCGCCGCCGCCCAGTCGCGGACGATCTGCTTGTCGAACGCGTACTGCGGCCGCCCCGGCTGCCACTGGTCCGCAGGCCAGAATCGCGACGAGTCAGGGGTGAGCACCTCGTCGGCGAGAACCAGGGTGCCGTCTGCGGTCAGGCCGAACTCGAGTTTGGTGTCGGCGACGATGATGCCGCGCCCAGCAGCCAGGTCCGCGCCGCGCCGATACACCTCGAGGGTGATCCTGCTGAGCTCCTTGGCCGTCGCGTCGCCGAACTGCGCGGCGACGTCGCCGAACGTGATGAACTCGTCGTGACCCACGGCTGCCTTGGTGGTCGGCGTGAAGATCGGCTCAGGCAGGCGGGACCCCTCGGCCAGTCCAGGCGGCAGGGTGACCCCGGACACCGCGCCCGACGCCTCGTACGCACGCAGGCCAAGGCCGGCGAGGTAGCCGCGGGCGATGCACTCGACGGGCAGCATCTCCAGCCGGCGGCATCTCATCGCCCGCCCGGCGAACTCCCCGGGGACGTCGGTCACGGAGATCACGTGGTTGGGTGCGACGTCCGCGAGCTTGCCGAACCACCACAGTGACAGCTGCGTGAGGATCTCCCCCTTGCCGGGGATCGGCGTCGGCAGCACGACGTCGTAAACGCTGACCCGGTCGGACGTCACCAGGATGACGTCGTCACCGTCGGCGTACACCTCGCGGACCTTGCCGGAGTGCAGGAGTTCCATGGTCGCTTCCCGGTCTCGTTGCGGAGCCTGCCGCGGGCGACAGCGCCGGCGACGCTGGCGTCAGGGTGCGCAGCCGTTCGGGATCAAACGCGCGCCAATGACCTGTCAGCAGCGCGGCAAGCGCTCGTCGAGGTACGACTCGAGGCGGCCGACGCCGACCCGCTCCTGCCCCATCGAGTCGCGCTCCCGTACCGTGACGGCCTGATCCTCCAGCGTCTCGAAGTCGACCGTCACGCAGAACGGCGTCCCGACCTCGTCCTGGCGGCGGTACCTGCGGCCGATCGCGCTCGCATCGTCGAACTCGGTGTTCCACCGCTTCCGCAGCGCGGCCGCCAGATCACGGGCCTTCGGGGACAGATCGGCGTTGCGGGACAGCGGCAGCACCGCCACCTTGACCGGGGCGATGCGGGGGTCGAGCCGCATGACCGTGCGCTTCTCCATCACCCCCTTGGCGTTCGGCGCCTCGTCCTCGTTATAGGCGTCGATCAGGATGGCGAGGACGCAGCGGTCGGCTCCGGCCGAGGGCTCGATGACATAGGGCAGGTACCGGGTGCCCGAGTCCTGGTCGAAGTAGGACAGATCCTCACCCGACGCCTTCGCGTGCACGGACAGGTCGTAGTCCCCACGGTTGGCGATGCCCTCGAGCTCACCCCACTCGCTGCCGTGGAAGCCGAACCGGTACTCGACATCGACGGTCCGCTTCGAATAATGCGAGCGCTTGTCCGCCGGATGCTCGTACAGGCGGAGGTTCTCCCCGCGGATCCCGAGATCGGTATACCAATCCATCCGGTTGCCGATCCAGTACTCGTGCCAGTCGGCGTCGGTTCCCGGTTCGACGAAGTACTCCATCTCCATCTGCTCGAACTCACGCGTGCGGAAGATGAAGTTGCCCGGGGTGATCTCGTTACGGAACGCTTTGCCTATCTGGCCGATCCCGAAGGGAATCTTGCGGCGCGACGACTGTTGCACCGCGCGGAAATTGATGAATATTCCCTGCGCGGTCTCCGGCCGGAGATAGGCAAGGCCCGACTCGTCCTCCACCGGGCCGAGCGAGGTTCTGAGCAGGCCGTTGAACATCCGGGGCTCGGTGAAGGCGCCGGTGGTTCCGCAGTTCGGGCACGTGATGTCGGCCAGGCCGGCCGCCGGGGGGTGGCCCCGCTTGGCCTCGTACGCCTCGGCGAGATGGTCGGCGCGGAATCGCTTGTGGCAGGACAGGCACTCGGTGAGCGGGTCGACGAACTCCTTGACGTGACCGCTCGCCTCCCACCCCTCCCTGGCCAGGATCACGGAAGAGTCGATGCCGACAACGTCCTCCCGCTCCTGCACCATCGCGCGCCACCATTGGCGCTTGACGTTGTTCTTCAGCTCGACGCCGAGCGGACCGTAATCCCACGACGCGCGGAGCCCGCCATAGATCTCACTGGACGGGAAGATGATTCCGCGGCGTTTGCAGAGGTTGACGATCGTCTCGAGGGTCTCGTTGCGTCGGGCCATGAAGATCTCCATCCGGCTGGCGGTCGGCGGGGCTGCGAACGCGCGTCCTCGTGTTCTTGCCGAGCGAGACGGATCCGGCTCGGCGCGCGCGCGTACGTGGGTACTGTGGTGCCCTCTGTTCGGCGCTCGCCCCCGCCGAGCGAGTCAAGATATCGAGCTCCAGCCAGGAGCCCGGCTATCGGGGCCCGGCTAGCGAGCGCGATCTTATCGGGCCCGATGTACGGTCCCCAAGCTTATGGCCACGCGCCGCGTGGTGCGAATCGGCCCGGTAAGGCGCGGCGGCTGTGTTCTGTTCTGTGCTAATA
The DNA here is from genome assembly GCA_035260365.1 of Streptosporangiaceae bacterium. Lineage (GTDB taxonomy): Bacteria > Actinomycetota > Actinomycetes > Streptosporangiales > Streptosporangiaceae > DATFVJ01. Next base: position 2,083 of record DATFVJ010000253.1, on the reverse strand, counting down.
GACGGATCCGAATACCTCGTCACGGTCAATGTTGAGCCGGAACCCGCCGTGCCGTTGCCAGCGACCGCCGCGGAACTGCTTGATGCGCCGGCCGGCTGGCCACCATGAAGCGGCCAGGTAGGGCTCTCCCCGCACGTCGCCGTGGCCGTCCCACAGCGCGAACCAGATGGTTTCCGGCCTGGCGAGCGGGTGACCGCCGATCGACCGTGTGCTGCCCAGGTCCTGTGCGCCTGACGCGGCGCTCGAGTAGACGCCGGAGGTGTAGCCGCGGGCCCGCAGCCGGCGGGTCCAGGCGTCGAGAAAGGTGAGCACGGCGCGGCGGCATCGCTTCCTCGCGGGGTACCCCTCCATGTCGAAGTAGATGGGGGCGTGACGGCGCAGGTGCAACCCTCGCGCCAGGGCTACCGCGTCGACCGCGGCCACGGCGCCTTCGCTCGCGGCCCGCTTCGGCCTGATCCTGCCGCCGAAACGGTCGCACGGTGGCTGAAGGCCGACGTACGTGGGGATCAGCGACCATCCCATCGCCTTGACCCGCCGCACCCACAGCGCCGAGAGATTGACCTGATCGCAGGCCCGGTTCGCGCCGCCGATGTAGATCGCGACGGCCGCGTAGAAGGGCCGCCACGCGCGCATGGCGCGAATCGAGGGCGCGGCGCACGTGTCGAACCCGGCGATGGGCAGGTGAGCCCGGCCCGCGCGGCCTCCCGCGCGGGCGCGGACCCGTACGCGCGCGGCCGCGCGAGCCAGCGCGCGGGGGGCGGCGCCGGGGGCGGCCGCGCCGGGGGCGGCGGCGCCGGCGGGCGCGGGGCTCGCCAGGCGGACGCTGCCGATGATCCGCTCGGCCACGGCAGGATCATTGGCGTAAGTAGCGGTGACCGACAGCGCCGGTCGCCGGATGATCAATCCGAGTTCGCGGTCCGCCGCGTCGCGCATGATCACGCGGCGCTGCGCGGGCAGGCGCGGCGCCCGGTCGATCGCGGCGCCGCCCCGCTGGTAGGTGATTGCCGCGCGGGCGCCGCTGTCGATCCGAACCGCCTCGGTCCGCCCCACCACGTGCGCGGGGCACTGCTGATCTGGCCCAGGACGCCCGAGGTAGACGGCGTGCCTGTCATACCGCACACACAGGTGCGGCCGCGCGGCAAGCTGGTAGACCGGCCAGGCGGCCGGCACGTAGATGACGTAACCGCCGTACCTGACGGTCCTCGTGCCCGTGACGGCGCGGTCGGCGGCCTGCTGCGGTCCGGCGGGCCGCGCCAGCCGCTGCGAGGCCGCCGGCCCGCAACCCGCGGCCATGCTCCCGCCAAGCACGAGCGCCGCGGTCGCCATGGCCATCGCTGCACGTCGCATCCGGCACCCCCGCCGCGTGACACCCCAGAAAGAAATACGCCACGCAATCGTGCTCGCCCTGACCCGCTCGGGCCGGCCGGCCCGCCGCGCTTGTGCTTCGTTAGGTGATGACGGAAGGTATCTTTGCCAGCCACATGCGAGATCGTGAGAGAGCGCCGCGGCGCGCATCGACAGGCGGAGGACGAACCATCGTGGCAGCACACCAACCCCGGCGCCGGCCGCTACCGGAGGGCGAGACGTTCTTCACCCCGGGCGCGACCGGCATGCGGCGGCGCGTCGAGCAGCGCAGCGCCGCGCCGCTTGTCTTCCTGCACGGCCTGCCCAGATGGATAGTGCCGCTCGCGTTGCTCGCGGTGCTGATCGTCGGTTTCACCGTGCCCGGCTGGGTCGGGGGGGTCGTGCTCGCCGCGGTCGCGGTGTTCCTCGGCTGGTTCAGCTACCTATCCTGGCCGTCGCTCACAGTCTCCGCGCGACTGCTGCGCGCCGTGACCATTGCCGCCGTGATCGCGGTCGCCATCGTCCAGTTTTCCAGGTAGCGACGCAGTAAACCCCCAATGATCCCGAACGGCCGCCGCGGATGCGGCATCCATTGGTGCGGGGGGCCCTACCAGCCCGGGGGAACCCCCGGACCCCGCATTGGGGGGTCACCCCCCGGGCAGACACAGTCCGAACGGCTGCCGTGTGGCGCGCCGATCGTAGAACTGCGGGCGGGCGGGGTGCGGGTCAGCCGGTTATT
>DATFVJ010000252.1:0-17208 GCA_035260365.1 Streptosporangiaceae bacterium | reverse complement strand
CCTGCCCGCCAGCGCCCACATGGCGGCCGCCGCGGCGTTCATCCGGGACGGCGGCGGCATCGCGGCGACCCGCGTGTTCACCCGCATCTGGCTGGCGATGTTCGGCGAGTGGCCGTGGCCGGACCTGCCGGTCATGCCGCCGGAACTGATCTACCTGCCGGCCTGGTTTCCGCTGAACGTCTACGACTGGGCGTGCTGGGCGCGCCAGACGATCGTGCCGCTCACCATCGTCGGGTCGTTGCGGCCCGTCCACTCGCTGCCGTTCGGCCTGGCTGAGCTTGGGGTGCAGCACCCCACCGAGGACCGGACGCCCCCGCCCCGGCTCTCGGTGAGCTGGGCCGGGTTCTTCGCCGGGCTGGACCGGGTGCTGCACAGGTACGAGGACGGCCCCGCGCGGGTGGCGCCCGCGTCGGCGGTGCGCCGCGCCGCGCTGCGCCGCTGCGCCGAGTGGATCATCACGCGGCAGGAGGCGGACGGCTGCTGGGGCGGCATCCAGCCGCCGTGGGTGTACTCGCTGATCGCGCTGCACCTGCTCGGTTACGGCCTCGGCCACCCGGTGATGCGGCGTGGCCTGGCCGGGCTCGACCGGTTCGTCATCACCGAAGACACGCCGGACGGCCCGGTCCGTCGCTTCGAGGCGTGCCAGTCCCCGGTCTGGGACACCGTGCTGTCGATGGTCGCGCTGTCGGACGCGGGCCTGCCCGCCGACGATCCCGCGCTCGTCCGCGCCGCGCAGTGGGTACTCGCGGAGGAGGTGCCAGGACCAGGTGACTGGCAGGTGCGCCGCCCCCGCCTTCAGCCTGCTGGCTGGGCGTTCGAGTTCGACAACGACGGCTACCCGGACATCGACGACACCGCGGTCGCCGTCCTCGCGTTCCGCCGGGTCGCGCTGCCCACGACGGATCGCGCCACCAACGTGGCGCGGAAGGCCGGTCTTTCCGGACCCGCCGGGCCGGCGCTGCGCCGCGCACTGCGGTGGCTCGAGGGCATGCAGTCCCGCGACGGCGGCTGGGGCGCGTTCGACGCCGACAACACGCGGCAACTGTGCACGAAGCTGCCCTTCTGCGACTTCGGTGCGGTGATCGACCCGCCCTCCGCGGACGTCACGGCGCACGTCGTGGAGGCTCTCAGCGCGGCCGGGCTAGGCCGCGGCCGGGCGGCCCGCCGCGGCGTGGCCTGGCTGCTGCGGGCGCAGGAGCCGGACGGCTCGTGGTTCGGCCGGTGGGGCGCGAACCACGTCTACGGCACGGGCGCGGTACTTCCCGCGCTGATCGCAGCCGGGGTGAAACCGGGCAAGCCCGCCATCAGCCGCGCCGTCAAATGGCTCGAATCGCACCAGAACCCGGACGGCGGCTGGGGTGAGGACCTGCGGTCCTATGACGACCCGGCCCTCGCCGGCCGCGGCGAGTCCACCGCGTCACAGACAGGGTGGGCGCTGATCGGGCTGCTCGCGGCGGCCGGGCCGGGATCGGCGGCGGCCGGATCGGGATCGCCGGCGGCGGCGTCGGCGTCGGGATGGCAGGCCGCGACCGCCATGCCGGCGGTGGACGCGGGCGTGCGCTGGCTGATCGATCATCAGACGAGCGAAGGCACCTGGGACGAGCCGCAGTTCACCGGGACCGGCTTCCCGGGCGACTTCTACATCAACTACCACCTGTACCGGCTGATGTTCCCGGTGAGCGCGCTCGGCCGCTACCTCGGGAGCATGACATGAGCGGGCCGGAGCAAGGGCCCTGCCGCGGCGGCCTGCTCGTGTGCGCACCCCTGCGGATCGAGGCACGCGCGGTCCGGCGGGGCCTGACCGGCCCGGGTGACGGCGGCCCGGGCGATGGCGGCCCGGTGCGGGTCGCGCGCACCGGTTTCGGCCCACGGCGGTCCGCACTGCGTGCCGCCGAACTCGCGCGGCAGCCGTTCGGGACATTGGCGGTGACAGGTGTCGGCGGCGCGCTCGACCAGGGGCTGCGGCCCGGTGAGATCGTGGTCGCCACGGAGGTGCGCAGCGACCTCGGCGACGGCGTGGTCGCCGCGTGCCCGTCGGCACCGCTGCTCGCCGGCGAGCTTCGCCGCGCCGGGCTTGCCGCGCGCACCGGGCCCGTCGTGACGACGGCGCGGCTGGCCCGCGGTTCGGACCGGGAACGGCTCGCCGCGGGCGGCGCGCTGATTGCGGACATGGAATCCGCTCCGCTGGTGTCCGCCGCGGCCGGCCGGCCGGTCGCGGTGCTCCGTGCGGTGTCCGACGGCCCGGGCCGGCCCCTCCTGCACCCGGCGACGGTCTCGGGTGGCCTGGCCGCGCTGCGTGCGCTGCGCCGTGCCGGGCCCGCGCTGCGGCGGTGGGCCGCCGCGGCGGGGGACCGTGAGATCCTGCTCGCCGGGCCGCGGTCGTTCTGCGCGGGCGTCGAACGCGCGATCGAGATCGTCGAGCGCGTACTCGAGCAGTACGGCGCGCCGGTCTACGTGCGGCGGCAGATCGTCCACAACGCGCACGTGGTCGGCTCGCTCGCTGACCGCGGTGCGGTGTTCGTGGAGGAACTCGACGAGGTGCCCGACGGCTCCGTCGTGGTGTTCTCGGCCCACGGGGTCGCACCCGCGGTGCGGGCCGAGGCCGCCCGCCGCGGCCTCGAAGTGGTCGACGCGACCTGTCCGCTGGTGGCCAAGGTGCACACCGAGGCCCGCAGGTTCGCCGATCAGGGCTATCAGGTCGTGCTGATCGGGCACGCGGGTCACGACGAGGTCGAGGGCACCCTGGGCGAGGCGCCGGGCGTGGTGACCCTGGCGGAGACCACCGCGGACGTGGCACGGCTGCGGCCGTCTGACGAGTCGCGGGTCGCCTACCTGATGCAGACCACGCTGGCCGTGGACGAGGCACGGTCCGTGGAGGAGGCACTGCGCAGGCGCTTCCCCGCCGCACGCGGGCCGGGCAGCGACGACATCTGTTACGCGACCACCAACCGGCAGCAGGCGGTCCAGGCCGTCGCGGCAGACGCCGACCTGGTCCTGGTCGTGGGATCGGCGAACTCGTCCAACTCGGTGCGGCTGGTGGAGACGGCGCAGCGGGCGGGCCCGCCCGCCTACCTGATCGAGGACGTCGGGCAGATCCAGCTCGGGTGGCTCGCGGGCGTCCGAGTGATCGGGCTGACCGCCGGGGCGTCCGCACCGCCCGCGCTGGTCGACGAGGTGATCGCGGCGGTTCGCGGGCTGGGCCGCGTCGAGGTGACCGAGCGCGTGGTCGCCACCGAATCTGTGAGTTTTTCCCTGCCGAAGGAGGTGCGGCCATCGTGACGATGCCGCTGCGTCAAAGTGTCCGGATCGGCACCTACCTGCTGCACCAGAAGATTCGCGGCAGGAAGAAGTTCCCACTGATCGTCGAGCTTGAACCGCTGTTCGCCTGCAACCTCAAATGCGCGGGCTGCGGCAAGATCCAGCACCCGGCGAACGTGCTCAAGCAGCGCATGCCGGTCGAGCAGGCGATCGCCGCCATTGAGGAGTGCGGCGCGCCGATGGTGTCGATAGCCGGCGGCGAGCCGCTGATGCACCCGGAGATCGACGAGATCGTGCGGCAGCTCATCGCCCGCAAGATATACGTATTTCTCTGCACGAACGCCCTGCTGATCGGCAAGCACATCGACAAGTTCACGCCGTCGCGCTACTTTGCCTGGGCGGTGCACATCGACGGCCTGGCGGAGCGGCACGACGCGTCGGTGTGCAAGGACGGCGTCTTTGCCGAGGCGGTCGCGGCGATCAGTGAATGCAAGCGCCGCGGATTCCGCGTCACGACCAACACGACGTTCTTCAACACCGACAGCCCGCAGACCGTTATCGACGTGCTCAACTACCTCAACGACGACCTGAAGGTCGACCAGATGATGATCTCTCCGGCGTACGCCTACGAGAAAGCGCCGGATCAGGAGCACTTCCTCGGTGTGACGGAGACGAGGGAACTGTTCCGCAAGGCATTCGCGGACGGGAACAGGAAACGCTGGCGGCTCAACCATTCACCCCTGTTCCTTGATTTCCTCGAGGGCAAGGTTGATTATGCGTGCACGGCGTGGGGGATACCGTCCTATTCGCTTTTCGGCTGGCAGCGGCCGTGTTACCTGATGTCGGACGGGTACACGAAGACCTACCGCGAGCTGATCGAGACCACCGACTGGGACTCCTATGGCCGCGGCAAGGACCCGCGCTGCGCGAACTGCATGGCGCACTGCGGCTACGAGCCAACCGCGGTGCTCGCCACCCTGGGATCGCTCAAGGAGTCGCTGCGGGCGATGCGCGGCTGACGGCAACTCACCCGGTCCGGCCCCGCGCCCAGGTCCCCGACGGCAACAAATATTCATACTGACTGCCGCGGATGCGGCATCGATTGATCCGGGGGGCCCTGCTAGTCCGGGGGGACGACCCCCCGGACCCCCCGCATGGGGGTCGTCCCGTCCGTGGGAATCAGAGCAATACAGCCCGAACGGCTGCCGCGGATGCGGCATCCATTGGTGCGGGGGGCCCTGCTAGTCCGGGGGGACGACCCCCCGGACCCCGCATGGGGGGTCTCGTCCCAACGGTGGGAATCAGGGCGGCACAGCGGCTGCCGCGGGCGGGTGCCGGCGAAGCAGGTGGCACTATGCCTGGGGTGGCGCGTCAGTTCTCCGCGCGTTCGCGCAGGGCGGCCTTGAGGGCGTCGAGGACAAGACGGTCCTGTTCATCGCCGGCACCGGGGCCGAAGATGGCCTCGGTGAGGATGCCAGGGTCCTCGTCGGCCGGGTCGGCGAGATGCCCGAGGAGCACGGTGATCAGGCGAAGGCGCATCTCCTGCGGGTCAGGCAGCCGCAGGCTCATCCCGTTCCCCTGACCGCGCAACTCGAGGACCTGCGCGCGGACAAGGATGGTCTTCAGCTTGTTGAACTCGGCTTCCGAGGTGACGAGCCCGCGCTCGGCGAGACCCTGGTCCAGTTTCGAGCGCAGGCTCACGAAATCCGGCTCGACGCCCGCTCCGGACGCCTCGAAAACGTCCGCGACAAGCTCCGGGGCGATCCAGAGCAGCCTGCGGTCTGACGGGAGACGCAGCCCTTTTCTGCGTAGCTGGCGCTCCACCAGGGCCACGGGCGAGCCGCCGGCCATCGTGTCGCGGACCGCCGCCGTCTCGGCCTGCGGGCCGGTACCGTCCAGGTCGGCCCGCACGGCAAGCTCGTGATCGTATTCGCCTGGGCGCTCGATAATGTAGCCGTTCAGCGCGCTGATCAGCTCGGTGAACGAGCCGAAGCCGAACAGCCGTTCGTCGAAGGTCGGGTCAAGCCGCTTGACCAGCGGCCGGACCGCTGCCTTGAGCGCCCACGACTCACCGCGGCCCGCCGCGAGCCTGCGGACCGCCTTCACCACCAGTTCCGCCGCGTCCTCCAGCGAGCCAAGCTCCTGCGCGGCGGCCGGCGCCTCGGGCACGGCGGGCGCGATGCTGGCCACCGACAAGTCGCCGTACTCACGGAACTCGTCGCAGGCGAACCTGAAGCTCTTCGCCGTGATCGCCGTGCCTATCCCGATGAAGGTCCGGCCCTGCTTGCGGCACCGCTGCGCCAGCGAGGTGAAGTCGCTGTCAGACGAGACCACGATCACATGGGTGACGTGCCTGCCTTGGTGTAGATCCTCCGCGACGTCCAGGGCCAGGCGGATGTCGGCACCGTTCTTGGCGCCCGTGAGCGGGAAGAGCTGCACCAGGTCCACGGCGTGGACCTGCAGTTCGTCGCGGTAGCGGCCGAAGTACTGCCAGTTGCCGTAGGCCCGGTGCAGCACAATGCGCCCGAGCGTGGCCGCGTACTCGACGACCGGGTCGATATCGACGACCGGGTCCTGCGGCTTGAACCTGCCGCCACGGTAGGAGCCTTCACCGCGCAGTTCGTCGAGCAGACAGGCGTGCACATTTTCAAAGTCCCAGTAGATCGCCACACTGGCGTCCGATTCGGTCACGGTGGGCCCTCATTCGGCACGGCATAGGAGGTGGCAGGAAACACGAAACGTCTCTTATCCTGCCGGCCGCTTGGTGCCGAGGGAGCTATCCGATCAGATGCCCCTATGTCACCTTTCGTCCCCAGCCGTATCCCGAATTGGCACAAAGTACGAAGCGGGCTCTCGCCACAGGCCAGCGCATTGTGCCACCCGATACCACAAGCGCCCATTCACGCCGGAGCGCCGGCGCGGATGTCTGACACGGTCACGGCGCCGTCATCGGCAGCCAGATCCGCGGCGGCTCACGCCACGTGTCACCCGGCTGGCGGCTGTGGAGTGCGCGGATGAGCGGTGTCGTTGAAGCCGCGGACGATCCAGTCCCGGCCACGACCAGCCGTGAGAGAGAGCCAGATCAACGAGGCGGCGCGGCGCGTCTCCGTGGCGGGTCTCGCCGGAGAAGTCGGCTGGAGCCCCAGGCACCTCGGCGGCCGTTTCGCGGCCGAGACCGGGCTCGCGCCCAAGGTTGCCACCCGGGTCGTGCGCTTCGACCGGGCGCGCAGATTGCTGTAGCGCCGCGTGACCGCCGGCCGCCCGCCCGCGCTCGCCGATCTGGCTGTGACCTGCGGCTACTACGACCAGGTCCACCTTGCCCGCGAGTTCAGGGCGCTCGCCGGCTGCGCGCCGAGCCGATGGGTCGCGGAAGAGTTCCGAAACGTCCAAGCGGGCCCGGACGAGCGTGCGCACAATCGTGACCATGACAGATAACACTCCACCACCCCAGGTCTGGCCGACGCTTCGCGCCCGCGACGCCCGCGGCCTGATCCGCTTCCTCGTAGACGCCTTCGGTTTCGAGGAGACGGTCGTCTACGGCGACGGTGACGTCGTCGAGCACGCGCAGCTGTCCTGGCCGCCCGGCGGCGGGATCATGCTCGGCTCGGTACGGGAGCCAGCGGCCGATGACGGTTCAGGTGACGGGGGGCCGACGCCGCCAGGCAGCTTCGGCGCTTATGTCGTCACCGACGATCCCGACGCGGTGTTCGCCCGCGCGGCCGCCGCGGGCGCGGATGTGATCCAGGGCCTGCACGAGACCGACTACGGATCCCGGGACTTCTCCGTCCGTGACCCGGAAGGCAACCGCTGGTCCTTCGGCACCTACCGTGGCGAGCCGCGCAACGGGTGACTCACCCGCGCAACGGGTGAGTCGGCCACGCAACGGGCTGAGTAGCCCGCGCAACGGCCGAGTTCCCCGCGCAAAGGCCGCCCCTCGGCACATTCCCCTCCCGCGAGTGTGGTTTTCTTGCGGTGTCGGTGGGCAGAGGAACGGGGCCACCCGGGTGTCCGGTCAGGGACTCGGGTGCGGCGGTGAGGAGGCGGCATGGGCCAGACGAGCCGAGTGGCTGCGCTGGCCATCGCGGGGTCGGCTGTAGTGGCGCTGGCCGGGTGTGCAAGTTCGGGCGGCACCGCGGCGTCGGGCAGCGCGACGGTCTCGGCCAGCGCGGCGACGCGGTGGGCGAGTTCGGTATGTTCCTCGGCCCAGACCCTGGAGCAGTCGCTGCAGCATCTGACGGACAGGCTCACGATCAGCATCGGCGGTCCGCAGAGCAGCCTGAGCCAGGCCAAGCAGCAGCTGCTGAGGCGGCTCGGCGATGTCGGGGCCGCCGCGAGTGGTGTCACCGCGGCGCTGCAGGCCCCTCCGGCGTCCGCGGACCAGCCGGTCAAGGCCGCGCAGCAGCAGCTCACAACGGCCAGCAGCAGGTCGCAGCAGGCCCTTCAGCGGGTCACGTCGGTGGCCGCGCAACTGCAGACGGCCAGCACGCCGGCCGAGCTCACCAAGGATGCCGTCGCGCTCGGCGGCGCCACCGTCGCGGCCGCGACTGCGGCAGGCTCCTTCCTGACCAGTCTCAAGCAGTACACGTCGAGTACGCAGACCTCGATCAGGAACGCGTTCGGTAACGCGCCATCGTGCCGGGATCTCTCAAGCAGCGGCTGAGCTCAGGAGGGCAGCCGCCAGCCGTCCCTGATGGCTTGTGCCCGCAAACCCGGCCACGGCGATCCTGCCGCCTCGTGACTCGCTCCGGGTGTGACCGCTGTGGCGCCGAGCCGTTGCGTGCCCTGGAAGATGCAGGGGAGCGCCGACACGCCGTTCACCTGCCACTGCGGCGCGGACACGTTCGCAGGCCCGGTCAGGTCGAGGACCTCGGCGAGGTTGTTCGCGGCCGCGTCCCTGGGCGTGAGCGCGGGCAGGCCGAACCGCCATTCGATCATCTTGAGTATGGACGTGTGGTCGTAAAGGCCGTGTGCCACGGCGCCGCGCCGGGCCATGGGAGAGATGACGAGGCACGGCACGCGGAAACCGCGAAGCCCGGTCAGCGCTGGTTTGGTGTCCGGCGCCGTGGTCGGGGCCACGTGATCGAAGAAGCCGCCCCACTCGTCGAAGGTGATGACGAGCACGGTGCGGCGCCACGCGCGCCCACGCGTCACGGCCTGGTAGACGGAGTTGAGGAATGCCTCGCCGTTGCGGATGTCACCGTGCGGGTGGTCGTCCTTCGACGTGCCGTCGATGGCTTCGAGGAAGAGCGGCGGGTCGACGTAGGAGACGGCGGGCAGCGTCCCGCTCGCGGCGTGCTCGAGGAAGTCGTGGAAGATCCGGCTGATGCCCGCGTACTTCACCCCCCACAGAGCGACGAATGGCAGGTCGTTGAAGTAGTACGTGTGCGAGACCCCCGCCTTGGCCAGCCTGTCCCAGATCGTGGGCAGCGACGTGAGGCCGAAGCTGTCACCCGTCCGGTCGGTCTGCGCCGAATGCAGGTAGAGGCGGTTGGGGAACGTCGGGCCCAAGGTCGCGGCGAAGTAACGGTCGCATGTCGTCCACCCGGGCGCGGCGCGGCCGAGGAAGGCCAGGTCGGAGCGCTTGTAGTAGCCGATGGAGAACTCGTCGTTGACGCGCAGCCAGCCGTCGCACCTGCCGTGGTCGTATTCGGTGCGCGCGCCGCTGTAGGAATGGTCCGGGTCCGGGTGCCCGCACCCCTGGAACGTGGTCAGGTGGTAGGTGGGGTGCTTGACACCGTTCTTGTCTGGATAGGCAAGGCCGGCCTGCCTGCCGTCGGCGCCTGGCAGCCAGCCGAGTATGTGGTCGAAGGACCGGTTCTCCATGCATACGACCACGACGTGATCTATGCCGGAGGACGCTGGCCTGGGCAGCCCAAGGCCAGCCGTCGCGCCTAACGTCCGCGCCACCTGGGTGTGGCCGCGCGCGGAGAACAGCGGGCGCGCCGCCACGGCGCCGGCCACCGCCGCGCCGCCGATCAGGAAGTTGCGTCTCGTTTTCGCCATGGTGGGATTCTGGCGTGTCCGCGGGCGGCGTTCCAGGGAACGCGGGGTGACGTTTGGGCAGCGGCCGCGTCTGGCCTGGTGAGCGGCTCCGGGTGCGGCGGCCCGGATTTCTGGTTGACACCGGTAGCCGCGGATGGCGGCCGGCCGGTGCGTGACAGATGGTGATATGCCTTGTTGACATGGCACACCGGCAGCGTCCTGGCCGCGGCAGGCTCATCAGCCAGCGCGTGGACTACGGCATGGCCGAGCTTGTCGCCGACCCGGCCCGGGCCCGGGCGTGGACCCTGCTGATCGATGGCACACCTCAGTCGCACGTGGATCTCGACGATCCCGAGTATCTGGATTTCGAGTACGTGCGGCGTCTCGGGCACGTCGTCGACCTGGCTGCCCCGCCCGGCCAGCCCGTGCGCGTGCTGCATCTGGGCGCGGGCGGCCTGACGCTCGCGCGGTACGTGGCGGCGACCAGGCCGCGGTCCAGGCAACTGGCTTTCGAGGTCGATGCCGCGCTGGTCGCGCTGATCCGCCGTGCGCTGCCCGCCGCGCCGCTCGCGCGCCTGCGGATTCGCCTCGGGGACGCCAGAGCGCTCCTCGAGCAGGTACCGGCCGGGTCCTTCGACGTCATCATCAGCGACGTCTTCGTGGCCGGGCGGACTCCGGCCCACGTGACGTCCGTGGAGTTCGCCGTCGCCGCGGCCCGGGCGCTGAGCCCGTCCGGCGTGTTCGGTGTCAACGCGGCAGACGGCGGCGGCCTCGTGTTCGCGCGAGCGCAGGCGGCCACGGTGCGCTCGGTCTTCCCCGACGTCTGCGTCATCGCCGATCCCTCGGTGCTGCGCGGCAGGCGGTTCGGCAATCTCGTGCTCGCCGCGAGCAGCGGCACCCTGCCGGTCGCGGCGCTCACCAGGCTCACCGCCGCTGATCCCTTCCCCGCCCGTGTTCTGCACGGCGAGGAGTTGCTGAAGTTCGCCGCCGGTGCGCGGCCGGTGACCGACGCCGATGCCCGGCCGTCGCCGCGCGCTCCGCCTGACGTGCTCACCGCGGGCTCTTGAGGACGGCTGCCCGGCGCCGGGCCTGCACCGGCCCGGCGGGCCGGCCCGGTGCAGACGTCGGGTGCAGGAGGTCCGGTGGCCGCCGTGACACGCCGGACCCATGTCATCGGGAACATGGACAAAGGTGAGACGATCACGACATGGCTGACGTAGTCGAGACCGGGGCCGGCGCCATCCGGCTTGCGGAGCGGTCGGGACGCTGGGTGCTGCTCGCCACCGTCCTCGGCTCCAGCATGGCGATGCTCGACGGGACGGTCGTCAACATAGCGCTGCCCACAATCGGCAAGAGCCTGGGCGCCTCCCTCGCGGGGCTGCAGTGGACGGTCAACGCCTATACCCTCACCCTGGCCGGCCTGATCCTGCTCGGCGGCTCGCTCGGGGACCGGCTTGGCCGCCGCCGCGTGTTCGTCACGGGGGTCGTCTGGTTCGCGCTCTCCTCGGCGCTGTGCGGGCTCGCACCGAACATCGGCGTGCTGATCGGCGCGCGGGCGCTGCAGGGGGTCGGCGGCGCGCTGCTCACCCCAGGGTCGCTGGCGATCATCCAGGCCACGTATGTACAGCAGGACCGGCCGCGAGCGGTCGGCGCGTGGTCCGGCCTCGGCGGCGTGGCGGGCGCCATCGGCCCGTTTCTCGGCGGCTGGATTATCGGCACCGCGGGCTGGCGATGGATCTTCCTGATCAACCTGCCGCTCGCCGCGGTCGTGATCGCCGTCACGACACGGCACGTGCCGGAGAGCCGTGACCCCTCCGCCCACGGCAGGTTCGACGTCCTGGGCGCCGCGCTCGCGGCGCTCGCCCTCGGCGGGATCACGTACGCGCTCATCGCGGCGTCAGGCAACGGCCCGGTCGGCGGCGGCGTCGTGGCGGCAGCCGTCGTCGGCGTCGTGGCGGGCGCGGCGTTCGTGCTTGTCGAGCGCGCGCGCAGCAGGTCGCCAGAGCACGTACCGCCGATGCTGCCGCTCGACGTGTTCGCGTCCCGTCAGTTCACCGCGGTGAACCTGGTGACCTTCGTCGTGTACGGCGCGCTTGGCGGCATGCTGTTCCTGCTCGTACTCGAGCTTCAGGTCGTGTCGGGCTATTCGCCGCTCCAGGCGGGCGTCGCCCTCCTCCCGTTCACCCTGCTCATGCTGTTGCTTTCCGCGCGCGCCGGGGCGCTCGCCGCGCGGGTCGGGCCGCGCTGGCTGATGACGTCCGGCTCGTTGACGTGCGCGGTGGGCATGCTGCTCATGACGCGGATCGGGCCGCACGCGTCGTACGTCCTCGACGTGCTGCCCGCGGTCTTCGTGTTCGGGCTCGGGTTGTCCATAGTGGTAGCGCCGCTGACCGCGACCGTGCTCGCCAGCGCCGACGTCAGGCACGCCGGCGTCGCGAGCGGGGTGAACAACGCGGTGGCCAGGGCCGCCGGCCTGCTCGCAGTGGCCGGGCTGCCGCTCGCCGTGGGGCTCACGGGGCCGGATTACCTGCGGCCTGCCGTGTTCGAAGGCGGATTCCGCATGGCGATGGTGATCTGCGCGGCGCTGCTCGTGCTCGGCGCGATCCTGTCCGCCACGATGATCAATGACGACGTGCTCAGGCCGGCCCGGCCAGGCGCGCCGGTGCCAGAGTGCAGGACGTGCTTTCCCGTCGGCTCGCCGCCGCTCGAGCCCGGTGTGCCCGCCCCGGCGCTCGGGCCGGCCCCCGGGTGACCGCCATCGCCGGCCTGGCGTCGCCGCCTACCGGCCAAAATGCGGCGCACGCTGGCCGGGATGCAGGCGGTCGCGGATGCGGCCAGGGACCGGAGAACTCCGTGGCACGCTCGCGAGCCATCGCGACCTGGTCGCGGCGCCGGCCGCGATGAGCCCCGCGAGGGCGGGCACCAGATCCTTCCCCCTGGCGTCCTGAGGCCGTGGCCGCCGCGGGAGTGTGATCGGCGCCGGCAGTTCGGTGCCGTATTCCGGTGCTTCCTGCTGCGCGGGCGCGGGGCTGGCCACCCCGGCCTCGGCCGGGCTGCCCGCCTGCCGCGCCTTGCCGGTCATCGCGCCAAGAAACGGGTTTCGTACCGGCGGCAGGTAGAGCCAGGCACGGCCGCGAGTTTCCTTGCAGCGGATGTTGATCGGGGCGTACATGCCGGGGTCGACCAGCCCCGGCCCCTGGCTGATCACATCTTCGTAGAGGACGTCGGACGTCACGAGCCCGAAGTCGGCGCCTGACGCGGCGAACGTCCGCTTGAACGCGGCGGCATCGAGCATACGGAACAGATGGTTGACGGCAAAGCCGCAGATACCGTTCTCGTCGAAGTGGACCTGCCCGGCGTGGACCGACATCCGGAGCCGGATCTTCGCGAGATCGCTGCAGATCTTGTTATGCAGCCTGAGGCCGGCCCGCAAGCGATCAACCAGCGGATCGAAGAGCGCGATCGCGGGTGTGGCCGGCGGCGCGACGACGAGTATTCCGTCGCCGCGGTCCTCGTGGTAGCACGCCAGCCAGGTCAGCCGGGAGCTGTCGAAGGCACGGGCGAGCAGTTCGTACATCGCGGCGCGCAGGAACCGCTGCACATCTTCGCCGCGCCTGCGGTCGTTGAACGCCGCGATGTCGATCGCGAGCATGGGGCAGTAGCGTGCCGCTTCCTGGTAGCCCCAGGCACGGTCCACCGGGCCAGGCAACCGCAGCGCCGCGCCCGGCCAGGAGCCGTCGGCTGCCGCACCCGCCCGCCTGTGCCCGTGACCAGCGCTTCCCCCGTGATCAGGAGCCACGAAACCGCTCAGAGTCGTCACCATCTTCAACCCTCCCACCGTATGGTTGGGGTGACCTCACCTGAACCACATACCTGAATCAGCCAGCATGCCGGGTCTGCCTGAGCTATCCTTGCGTGTTGTCCTGCCTGGGTGACCCTCCTGTGTGGACCTACCCATGCCATCCTGGTGTATTGACCTACCCACATCATCCTGGTGTGGGGGGCTAGCCCAAACATCCCAACAACTGGCATAATAGGTATGTAGCCGGGTATCCTCGGCCGCAAACCTCAAAGGTTGGGATAATCCACCTCAGCCAACCGAGGTAGGTAGCACCGCTAGGTGGGTACATCCAACCAAGTGGTGCTACTGGTATCTCTCAACGTGGAGGAGCCATGGCGGACCCGCTCTACCGGAAGATCGCCGACGACCTGCGCCGGAGGATCGAGTTCGGCGAGCTTGAACCGGGTTCGCAGCTGCCCACCGAACTCGAGCTCCGCGATCAGTACGACAACGCCTCGCGTAACACGGTCAGGGACGCGATCAGATGGCTCACCACTCGCGGGCTCGTCGTCACCCAGCCAGGCCGCGGCACCTTCGTGGTGGAGAAGATTACCCCGTTCATCGTGCCGCTGAGCCCGAGTGGCGCCGGGGCCGAGTCGGGCGTGGCGTTCCAGGCTGTTATGGGGAAGCAGGGCGGCGACCCCAGCCTGGGTCCGCCGCGGGTCGAGGTGCAGAACGCCCGGGAAGAGATCGCCAGAGAACTCCAGATCAAGTTGGGCGAGTCGGTCGTCAGCAGGCATCAGCAGCGTTTCATCGACGGCCGGCCGTCCTCCCTTCAGACCTCGTTCTATCCGATGCAGTTCGTCATCGACGGTGCGTCCGACCTGCTGCAGGCGGTCGACATTCCAATGGGCGGAACCAAGTACGTCGAGAACAAGCTGGGCATCCAGCAGGCCGGGTACCGTGACCGGCTGACCGTCCGGGTGCCGAACGCGGGCGAGGTCGCATTCTTCAAGGTTCCCGACGACGGTTCCGTGCTGATGGTCGTGGTGCATCGCACGGCCTATGACGAGAGCGTCAAGCCGATCCGGTTCACCGCCAGCGTCTACCCGGCCGACCGGAACCATTTCGTCATCGACTTCGGCAAGGTGCCACCGCCGGAGGAACTCATTGCCGTAATCAGAGGCGCTGATGCCGGGTGACGGCGTCCGGCGTATGTACAGATAGCTGGTGTGTCGTCTAGATGACCCAGAGCCGGTCGTGGGCCTGCCCTCGGCCGGAGCAGAAGGGAATACCGTGACTGACGTGAAGAGCGGGCGATGTCCCCGTTGGGAGCTAGTGACGTAGGTGCGGTGCCCGGCTCCGCGGGCCAAGGGCAGCCGTAGGGGTATCTGAGGCACCAGGCTGTCCCGGCCGCGACAGGCGACGCGGCCGGGACAGCCACTTGGAAAAGAGCCGTCCGGCCTCGCCGGACCAGGGTGGACACCGTGGAGCTATGGATACTTTCCGTGTTGATAGCGCAACTCAGAGTGATCTGGGCGCCGTAAGCAGCCTTATAGACGGGGCGGCGGCATGGCTGCGGACAAAAGGCACCGACCAGTGGAGACGCCCGTGGCCGTCGTGGCAGGGTCGGGTGGCGCGGGTCATGGATGGCATTGAGTCGGGCAAGACCTGGATTGCGTGGGACGGTCATAACGCCGCGGCGACAATCACCGTCGAGGACAGGGCCGACCCGAAGCTGTGGAACGAATGGGAGGGTGCCGAACCCGCCGCCTACGTGCACCGCCTCGTCGTGAACCGGCGATACGCCGGTCTGGGGCTTGGCGCCGCCCTGCTGAACTGGGCCGGAGACCGGGCCGTCGACGCTTACGGCGCCAAGTCGATCAGGATCGATGTCTGGACGACGAACATGGCCCTGCATAGGTACTACGAGCGGCAGGGGTTCATCTTTGTCCGTGAATGCTCTGACCTGTCCTATCCCTCTGGTGCCCTCTTCCAGCGGGACATCACCAGGAAGCCGCCGACGCCTGGCATTGTCCTGGAGTGCGTGCACACCAAGGGCTGAGCAGCGCCGGCCCGTGATCAGGCAAGGACGGTCTCCCGCCGACAGCCTCAAAGGCGCGGATCGAGGCCGAAGGCGAGAGTCAGCCGCAGCCCTGCTCGGACCGCGCTCAGGCGACGAGGTTGCCGGGGGAGACCGCTGAGGTGTACGTACACCCGATCAGCGCGGGTCGTAGTGCTCGTAGCGATATTGCGCGGACGGGCGATCGTGGCGCTTGGCCATTTCACCTCCCTGCTCGGTCCGGGGCAAACGAGCGCAGGGGAGCACCTCCTGCGCCCAGGGCAGATGACCTAATAACAGAGTGTGTTTACCGCAGAGTCAACTAAGAAATCGGCCTTGATCAACATGTGTGTGGCAAGAATAGTTAACAGGCGTCACACCGCTAACGCCGGGCATATCCCGGTGATCACGCTTATCCGCGGCCGGTGCCGCGGCCGGTCTGAAGGCTCGATCTACCAGAGCGCATAAGAGCAGGTCGACGTCTCGCTGTCCAGGCTGCCGCGCGGCCGACCCGATCAAACATCAGCGGGTGAGGACGCGACTTGACGCGGTGCGGTTTGCGAACAATCAACGCGTGGTGTAGACCAATGTGTCCGGGCGGTTAGGTCAAAATACCTACTAATGGCCGTATGGGCGCCAGCCGCCGACATGGCAGCCGCGGACGTCTCTGCCCTGCGCGGGCGTCGGTGAAACACGGTGAACGACCCCAGGTTGCGTCAAATGAGACAGTGACGCTGTCTCCCGTGCGGCGGCGCGATCGCCTGGCTCCGGGTCTCATGAAGATGTGGGAATCCAGACCAGTGGAGGCGATCATGACGCTAGCAACCGCAGTACGGCCGTTCCGCGCCGGCGACCCGCACGAGACAATGATTGACCGTTCGCCGGTGGACGAGACGCTCCGCGAGATGGCCGAACTGCTGCGCGACGCGCGTCCTGGCATGCTGGTGAGCGGGGTCACCGTCGCCGCCGTGACGGTCGGCGTGGCGGTCGAGGCGGTCGCCGTGCCCGTCAACCTGCACGCGGGCGTCGGAACCCTGGTCTGCCTGGGATTGTTCGCCGTCCTCGCCCTCAGCGTCATCAGGACCACGACCCTGATGATCGTCGCCGGCCGTCCGCTCATGGACCAGCTCGGCGAGCTGCGCAGGCAAACCGGCGCGCCGGTTGACCCGACGGTTCCGTGGACACCGGTCCGCAGGCTGCCGTTGCCGTCACGTACCACCGTGCTGGACTGCGCCGAGCGGGTCCTCGCCGCCGCGCACTTCCGCAACGCGCGCATTCATCTGGCGCTGGGATGGGCAATCATCACGATGATCAGCTTCTGTGCATGGACGCTGGCGGTGCTGATCCTCGCGGGCCGGATCTGACCCGAAGATTCGTGATCGCTGAGCCGTCCGGGCTAACCGGAGCGCTTCACGGGGGCGCATTCCGGGGTTGCCCGGTCAGCCCGGCGGGCACACCGTGGAAACCGGCACCGACAGAAGGGAGCCGGTGCAACCGAAACGAAACAGTGACGGCCTGATGCAGCGAGTACCGCCCACTCCGCCGTCCACGGGGTTCTGGGCATCTTTGAGCGACGGCGAGCGGGCAGCCCTCTCGGCCCAGGGCCGGGAATCGGTTTTCGCCCGCGGGACGCCCCTGTGTATGGAGGGCGAGCCGTCCACCCACGTGCTCGTTCTGCTCGCCGGGTGGACGAAGGTTCTTTCTTCCACCTTGGAGGGCCACGAGATGGTCCTCGCGCTCCGCGGACCCGGTGACGTCATCGGTGAGCTTGCCACCGATCTTGGCGGCTACCGCACCGCGACGGTCCGCGCGCTCATGCCGGTGCAGGCGCTCCTCGTTACGGCGGACCGGTTCAACGGATTTCTCGAAGCCCATCCTGGCGCTATCCGCGTGTACCGCCGGGTCATGGCGGAGCGCCAGCACGAGCTGGGCCAGAACCTGCGCACGCGGATGGAGAGCAGCGGCGCCCAGCGGCTCGCCCGCCTGCTGCTCGATCTCACCGCGCGCTGCGGCCGCATCACCGAGCATGGGGTGATGCTCGAGGTTCCGCTGTCGCAGGCGGATCTCGCCAGTTGGGTCGGCGTGTCACGCGCGACCGTCACCCGCGCCCTGCACGAGTGGCGGG
>DATFVJ010000251.1:0-4641 GCA_035260365.1 Streptosporangiaceae bacterium | reverse complement strand
CGGGCGCGGCAAGCAGCCGCACGGGCGGCGGGATCCGTGGCCCGGCCTGTGGCACGTGCTGTGCGCCGCGCCGCTGGTCGCGGTGGTGGTCGTGTTCTGCATCGGGCGAGCGGCGAGGGAGCAGCTGTTTCTCGAACCTCTGCTCGCCGTACCTCCCGCGCTCGCGGGCATCGGCACGACGCAGGCCAGGCGCCCGCTGATCTACGGCGGCATCAGCCTGCTCGCGGCGATCGCGGTGGCCACGCAAACGTACGGCGTCACACCGTCACTGCCCATCGCGACGGTGATCGCGGTGGCCGCGGTGACCGCGGTCAGCGCCGCCGGCGCCGTGCTCAGTTCGCGAAGGAACCAGGAGCTTGCCAAGGTCACGACCGTGGCGGAGGTCGCACAGCGGGCACTGCTCCGGCCGCTGCCGAGCCGGGTGGGCCCGCTCGAGCTCGGCGTGGTCTACCTCGCGGCCACGGCCGAGGCCCGGGTCGGCGGTGATCTCTACGAGGTCGCGAGGACGCCGTACGGGATCCGGCTGATCATGGGTGACGTGCGGGGCAAGGGGCTCGGCGCGGTCGAAATCGCGGCCGATATCCTCGGCGTCTTCCGTGAGGCGGCACACGACGTCTACACGCTCGCCGAGGTCGCGCGCAGGCTCGACGCCAGCCTGGCCCGCCGCGAGGGGACGCCCGAGGAGTTCGTCACGGCCGTTCTCGTCGAGATCGATCCCGACGTCACCGGGTTGACGGTCTACAACTGCGGTCATCCGCCGCCCATCCTGCTGAAGACGGCAAAACCAGGCAACGGGCGCCGTTCGATGATCATCGTGGAAGTGGCTGTGCCCGCTCCGCCGCTCGGGCTCATGTCGCTCGGCGACTGCTCCGGCGCGGGCCGGAAGATGCCCTTCAACCCAGGCGACGAACTGCTCCTTTACACCGACGGGGTCACCGAGGCGCGGGATTCGCGGCGCCAGTTCTACCCGCTGACGCAGCGCCTGGCGAGCCTGGCGGACCGGGCCGCAGCCGGGCCCGATGAGCCAGCAGATCTCCTCGAACGGCTGCGCGACGACGTGTTGCGCCATGTCGGTGCGCCGCTCGACGATGACGCGGCGATCCTGCACGTGCGGGCGGTGGGCGCACCCGCCTCGATCACGCAGGCGCCCGACCGGCAGGTGGCAGCGTCCAGGGCCGCATCGCGCTCGTAGCCTCGGCGGGTTCCGGGGTCGGCCCCGGGCAGCACCGCACGGCGCGCTCGTCGTCTCAGGGGTTCCGGGTCTCCCCCGGGCACCGCCGCGTGGTCTCGCCCCCACCCCCGACATCGAATTCCTCGCCGAAGACCAGACCGCCACCCCCAGACCGCCACCCCAGCCGCCACCACCGCCACCGGGGCCAGCCACCATCTGGCTGATGACCACCATCGTGCTCAAACACGCACGACAGGAGATGACACGCCGGAATAAACGCTGTAAACTCGTAAACAGCGTTAACTTCACATACGGCGTTAACAGTCAGCACGGTCGGAGGTGCGGGGTGTTCGGGGTGCCGGTGGCCAGCGCGGCAGCGCGCGGGCCAGCGGGCGGCGGCAGGCTCGGTCATCGAGACCGGTCCGCCGCGGCCGCCGGGAACCCGCCGTCCCGCCAGCGAAGGAGTGGGTCGAAATGGTCGACGTTCAAGCGCTCAACACGCTGTTGCTGAGTATCACCATCATCTGTGCGGTCGTCTTCGCCGCCGGCATCGCGGCGATCGCGCTCACCTGGCGCGCCAGCGTAAAGCGCCGCGAGCGGGTCGTTGCCAGCGGAGTCCGCGCCGCCGAGGAGCACCTCGCCGCCGCGGCCAGCAACCACGCCGCCTACTAGGCATCAAGGCTGCCGCGGGGCCGTTGACATCCCGCGGCAGCCGTCACGACAGTGCCAGCCCGGGGACGACCCCCCGGAACCCCCACGACACCGGTCAAGTCAGCCACAGTGCCAGCCCGGGGACGACCCCCCCGGAACCCCTCCGCTGCGGCGCACGCGGCACGGCGCGCGGCCGCCGTTCGGGATCTGGGGTTGGTTTTTGCGCGGCGGGATTCAGGCGCCGATCCAGACGGTCTTGATGTTGCAGAACTCCCTGATCCCGTGCGCGGCAAGTTCCCTACCGTATCCTGAGTGCTTGACGCCGCCGAACGGAAGCTCGGGGTACGACGTGGTCATGCCGTTGATGAACACGGCGCCCGCGACGAGATCGCGGATGAACCGCTCCCGTTCCGCGTCCTCGGTGGTCCATGCGTTCGAGCCGAGGCCGAACGTGGTGGCGTTGGCCAGCTCGATCGCGGCGTCGATGTCCGGGACCCGGTACAGCGCCGCTACCGGCCCGAACACCTCCTCGGTGTACATCCGCATCTGCGGCGTGACACCCGCGAGGACGGTCGGGGGGTAGAACCAGCCTGGCCGGTCCATGCTGTTTCCGCCGCACAGCACCTCGGCGCCCCTGCCGACCGCGTCATCCACCAGCTCGGCGACGTCGTCACGGCCCTGCTTCGTGGCGAGCGGCCCGACGTCGGTCGCCGGGTCCATCGGATCGCCCACGGCCAGGCGGCGCATCCGCAGCACGAACCGCTCGGTGAACGCGTCGTAGGCGCCATCGTGGATGATGAAGCGCTTCGCGGCGATGCAGGACTGCCCGTTGTTCTGCACCCGCGCGGTGACCGCGACCTCGGCGGCGCGGTCCAGATCGGCCGAGGGCATGACGACATAGGGGTCGCTGCCGCCGAGTTCGAGCACGGTTTTCTTGATCTCGCTGCCCGCGATCTGCGCGACCGACCGGCCGGCGGGCTCGCTCCCCGTCAACGTCGCCGCGGCGACGCGCGGATCCCTCAGCACCGCCTCCACCGCGCCCGATCCGATCAGCAAGGT
The DNA here is from genome assembly GCA_035260365.1 of Streptosporangiaceae bacterium. GTDB lineage: Bacteria > Actinomycetota > Actinomycetes > Streptosporangiales > Streptosporangiaceae > DATFVJ01. The sequence goes on along the minus strand of DATFVJ010000251.1, from coordinate 1,760 downwards.
CTGGAAGCACCCCGCGGGGAAGCCGCCCCGCCGCAGCACATCCTCGAGGTACAGCGCGGTCTGCGGCACATTCGACGCGTGCTTGAGCAGCGCGATGTTCCCCGCCATCAGGGCCGGAGCGGCGAACCGCACCACCTGCCAGAGCGGGAAGTTCCACGGCATCACGGCGAGCACGACGCCCAGCGGCTGGTAGCGGGCGTAGGCGCGGCTGGCGCCCACGGCGCCGGCGTCGGCCGACTCGTCGACGAGAAAGGCCTCCGCGTGGTCCGCGTAGAACCGCATCGCCTTGGCGCACTTCGCCGCCTCGGCCCTGGCCTGCGCCAGCGGCTTACCCATCTCCATGGTCATCAGCTTGCTCGCCTCGTCGAGCTCGGCGTCGATCAAGTCCGCGCTCGCCCGCATCCAGCGGCCCCGGTCGGCGAACGACGTGAGCCGATAGTTGCGGAATGTTTCGCTGGCGAGCGCGATCCTCGTGTCGACCTCGGCGTGGTCGAGTTCCTTGAACTCCTGCAGCGTCTCACCGGTGACCGGACTTACGGTCGCGATCGGCATGCCAGACCTCCCATTCTGCGCCGGACCAGCCCCCGCCCGAAGCCGCCCGGGCGCTCCGCGCGTCACCTACCCATTTCACCAAGACCGCCGCGGCCGGGTCCACCAGCCGCGTCCTCGGGTCCTACCGCCCTCATGCCCGCACCGGCACGGTGCATGCGCCGGCGCCTGGTACCGGCGCCTGGTGCCGGCCCGGGCCGGCGACCACGCGATCAGGTGGCGGGATGGCCGGCCGTAGGCTGACCATTGCGCCATAACGGCGGTGCGGGCGAGTCGCCGGCCGAGCCGGCGCACGTCAGGCCCTGGGCGCAGCCGGCCGGGGCTCGGCTGGGACTTCGCGGACAGGACGGAACCAGATGAGCGAGTTGTTCGGCGGTGCCGGGGTGGCGCTGGTGACGGTCTTCGACGAGCGGGGCGGCGCCGATCCGGCCGCGACCGCGGCGCTCGCGCGTGACCTCGTGGCACGCGGCATGCGGGCGGTACTCGTGTGCGGCACGACCGGGGAAGCGGCGACGCTCACCGGCAGCGAGCGCGCGGCGATCATCGAGGCCGTACGGGCCGCGGTCCCTGACGCCGTCCCCGTCATCGCAGGCACCGGGGCGCCCTCGGCGTGGCAGGCGACCCGGCTCACCGCCGACGCCGTACGTGCGGGCGCCGACGCGGTGCTCGCCTGGTCTCCGCCCGGCTGCGAACTCGGCGGTTACTACGCCGCCATCGGCGCGGCCGCCGGCGATCACCCCGTCCTCGCCTATCACGTGCCCTGGATATCGTCGCCGGGCGTGCCGGTCGCGGCCCTGCCGAGTCTGCCGGTCGCGGGCGTCAAGGACTCGTCAGGCAGCCCGGACCGGCTGCTCGACGAGCTTGCTCACTACCAGGGCGCGACGTATGTGGGGTCGTCGGCGCTGCTCGCCCTGGCCGGTCCGATGGGAGCCGCCGGGGCGATCCTGGCTCTCGCGAACGTCGAACCCGAGGACTGCTGCCGCGCCTTCGCCGGTGACGCCGAGGCCCAGCGCGCGCTGGCCGACCGGCACCTCGAGGTCCGCGACGGTGGGATCCCGGCGCTGAAGCGCATCCTCGCCAAGACGCGGCCGATCTCCGCTGTCTCCCGCGTCAGTTGAGCGCCGGTTTGAGCCGAGCCGGGTTTGAGCCGGCGCCGACGTTCTCATCGACGTGCTCGGGTGTGCGGAACCCGAGAATCGGGATCGTGGCGG
>DATFVJ010000250.1:0-5934 GCA_035260365.1 Streptosporangiaceae bacterium | reverse complement strand
CGGCGTGCTGTGCACGCCACCGAGAACCAGCCCGCCGGACGCGGCGCGAGCGGCCGGGAGGCGGGGCCTGCCGAGCCGCTAAGCTCCGCCGAACTTGACAACACCGCGCCCGCGTGACCGCCCGGGCTCGAACAAGGCAGTGAGGAGATCATGAAGGTTCCGCGTGCGGTCTGGTCATTCCCAGGTCACAACCGCACCTTCACGGTCGCGCTGCTGCTCGCCGCGGCCGTTCGGGTCGTGACGTTGCTCGCGTTCCGGCCCGCGATCTGGTTCGGCGGGGACGCGGCGGGCTACGTCGCGGTCGCGCTGCGGCTGCGGCCCGATGCCAGCCGGATATCCGGCTACGGCGTGTTCTTGCTGATCTTGCGGCCCTTCCACAGCTTCCTGTTCGTCGCGGCCGTCCAGCACGTTTTCGGCCTGCTCATCGGGCTCGCGACCTACGTGTTGCTGCGCCGGCGCTTCGGGCTGCCGGCGTGGGGGGCCACGCTCGCCGCGGTGCCCGTACTCTTCGACGCCTACCAGATCCAGCTCGAACACGAGATTCTTTCTGACGTCACCTTCGAGATCCTGGTCATGGCGGCCGTCGTCGTCGCGCTGTGGTGGCGCGATGATCGCCCCGCATGGGCCGACGTTACCGCGGGCCTGCTGCTCGCGGCGGCCGCGACGATCCGGCCCATCGGGCTGGCGCTGCTCGTGATTTACCTCTGCTACCTGCTGCTCCGCCGGGCCCGCTGGCGCGTCTTCGGCGTCACGCTGCTCGTCTCCGCGCTGCCGATCGCGGCGTACCTCGTCTGGTTCTACGCCGCGTTCCACATGGTGAACTTCACCAGGAGCGACGGGATCTTCCTGTGGTCACGAACCACGAGCTTCGCGAACTGTTCAGTGATCAAGCCACCCGCCGACGAGGCCGCGCTCTGCCCGTCGGGCCGCCACCGGCTCGCGGCGTCGAGCTACATCTGGATAGCGCAGTCGCCGCTCGACAAGATCCCGGGCGCGAAGTTCAGCGCAGCGAAGAACAGCCTGGCGCAGAATTTCGCGCTGCGCGCGATCGCCGCGCAGCCGGCCGGATACGCCGCGGCCGTCGCGCACGACTTCACGCTGAGCTTCTACTGGAACCGGCCGCAGCACCCGAGCGCCTACACGGCGAGCAAGTACCAGTTCGCCGCGGCGGAGCGCGTCTGGGTATCGCCGGACCTGCGCACCCCCGGCGGCAAGACCGTGCGCTCCGACCAGCGCGCCTACGCGGGCCCGGCCTCCGCCGCCACGAAGGCGTATGAGCCTTACGCCGGGTTCATGCGTGGCTACCAGCGCTTCGTCTACCTGCGCGGCCCGCTGCTCGCGATCATTCTGCTCATCGGCTTCGCCGCCATCGTCAGGTCCTGGCTCGGCGGCGGCATCAGACGGCTGCGCGAGTGGGGCGGGCCAGCGCTGCTGCCCTGGCTCACCGCCGTCGGCCTGCTGCTGACGCCCGTGGCGACCGCCGACTTCGACCTCAGGTACGTGGTTCCCGCCGTGCCCGTCGCGTGTATCGCGGCCGCGCTCGCGTTCGTTCGCGCCACCGGCCGGCCCGGCGCCGGCGCGCCGCAGGCCGGTGGCGGCGTGGCCGGCCAGGCGACCACGCCCGCGCCCGCGAGCGGGTAAGCCCGAGCAGGCCGGCGGCCGGCGGCCGCGACCGCGGGTGCCGCGCGACCAGCGGGGGCCGGGCCTCGAGCAGGCGGTGTCACGTTACGTGCGGCGGCTCAGCCGGTGTTCTGCAGGCCGGCGGCCACGCCGCTGACGGTGAGCAGCAGCAACCGCTCGAGCAGGTCATGACCGGCCTGGCCGCCGCCCGGGCCGCGCAGCGCCGCAAGCGCCCGCAGCTGCAGGTGCGAGAGCGCATCCACGTACGGATTGCGCAGCGCCACCGCGCGCGAGAGCACCGGGCGCTCGGCGAGCAGCCGCTCGTGCCCGGTGACCTCGGCCGTCACCGCCATCGTCCGGTCGTACTCGGCGAGCACAAGCGCCGTCAGGTCGTCCCTGCCGCCGAGCGCGAGGTACCTCGCGGCGATGTCGCGGTCGGTCTTGGCGAGGCTCATTTCCGCGTTGTCAAGCAGCACCCGCAGCAACGGCCACTCCTGGTACGCCGCGCGCAGCAGCCCAATTCCGCCCGGCTCAGCCGCTACCGCCGCGATACCGCTGCCCAGCCCGAACCAGCCGGGCAGGTTCACCCTGGTCTGGGTCCACGCGAACACCCAGGGGATCGCGCGCAGGTCCGCAAGCCCGGCCGCGGTGCCACGCCTGGCCGGCCGCGAGCCGATCCGCAGGCCGCCGATCTCCTGCAGCGGGCTGATCCTGGCGAACCAGGCGGCGAACCCATCGGCCTCGACAAGCTCGCGGTAGGCGCGCAGCGCCGCCGCGCCGATCCGGTCGGCCTCGCCGCGGTACCGCTGCGCGGCGGCCGCGGTCCGCTCGGCCGCGGCTGGCGTCTCCGCCAGCAGCACCGCGGACGTCACCTGCTCGAGGTGCCGCTGGGCGATGGCCAGGTGACCGTACCTGGCCAGCACCACCTCGCCCTGCTCGGTCACCTTGAACCTGCCCCCGACCGAGCCGGGGGCCTGGGCGAGCACCGCCCGCCCGGCCGGGCCACCGCCGCGGCCGAGCGCGCCGCCCCGGCCGTGGAACAGCGTCAGCCGCACGTCGTTCTCGGCCGCCCAGCGGGCCAGCGCGGCCTGCGTGTCGTACAGCAGGAGCGTCGCGGTCACCGGCCCGAGCTCCTTGGCGGAGTCGGAGTAACCGAGCATCACCTCCATCCGCCGGCCGGTGCCGGCGAGACGCTTGCGCACCGGCACAAGCGTGAGCATCTCGTCGAGCACGTCCGTCGCGCGGCGCAGGTCTTCGCCGCTTTCCAGCAACGGCACCACGTCGAGCACGAGCGCGCGGCCGTCCGGCATCGCACGCTCGGCAAGTTCGTACACGGCGGCGATGTCCGCCGCGGAGCGGGTGAAGCTCACCACGTACCTGCGGCAGGCGTCGGTACCGAACCGGTCCTGGATCCAGCGGACCACCCGCAGCGTGGCAAGCACCTCCTCGGTCTCCGGTGACCTCGGCAGGTCCGCGCGCAGCTCGGCGAGCGCCTGCGCGTGCACGGCGCTGTGCTGGCGGATCTCGAGCTCGGCCAGATGAAATCCGAACGTCTCCGCCTGCCAGACCAGATGCTGCAATTCCCCGAACGCCTGCCGGAAACAGCCCGCGAGCGCCAGCGACTCCTGCACCAGGCGAAGATCGGCCAGGAACTCGCCGGCCCCCGGATAGGCGAGGTCCGCGTGCCTGAGGCGGGTCGCGCGCAGCCGTTCGGCTACATAGAGGAGGTACTGGCGGTGCGGCTCCTGCGGGGAGCGTGCGATGATCTCCCCGAGCAGCTCCGGGTACGCTGCCTCCGCCACCGCGAGCGCCCGCCGCAGGCCATCCGATGGCGGGGTGGTCGAAGAATCCACGGTCAGCGCGCGGCCGATCCTGTTCGTCGCGTTACCAAGTGCGCGCAGCACGTGATCGGCCTGGATGAGCACGGTCTCCCTGGTGACCTGCGAGGTCACGAACGGGTTGCCGTCCCTGTCGCCACCTACCCAGCTGCCGAACCGCAGGAACGCGGGCAACGGCGGCGCGGCCGCACCGGCCCGCGGCCCGGCCAGCGTGCGGTCGACCGCGCGGTAGAAGGCGGGCACGACGCGGAATATCGTCTCGTCGAACGCCGCCATCACGGTGCGCACCTCGTCGAGCGGCCCCATCGCCTTCACCCGGAGCGGCGATGTGCGCCAGAGCAGGTCGACCTCCTCGCGCAGCCGCCGCCGGGTCTCTACCTGCTCAAGCGGCCCGCGCCGCTCGTCATCGAGATCCCACAGCAGGCCGGTGATGCGCTGCAGCGCGGTGACCACGGCGCGGCGGCGTGCTTCGGTCGGGTGCGCGGTGAACACCGGGTGGATTTCGAGGCTGCCGAGCAGCTCATTGAGCCGCCGCTGACCCTGCTCGCGGCTGATCGTGTCCACGGCGGCGGCGAGCGACTCGCGGACCGGCGTGGCGCTGGTGTCGCGCTCGCGCAGGGTGCGGATCCGCTGCAGTTCCTCGGCGAGGTTGACGAGGTGAAAGTAGACCGTGAAAGCACGCGCGACCAATTCCGCCCGCTCCACCGGCCAGCTCGCGACGAGCGCCGCGATCTCGTCGTCGCCGGCGTTGCCCGCGCGCGCGGCGATCGCGAGGCGGCGGAGCTGCTCGACGTCGTCAAGCGCGTCCTGGCCGTCGGTCTCGGCCAGCGTCTCGCCGAGCAGGTCGCCGAGCAGCCGGACGTCGCGGCGCATCCGGGCGGGCATCTCCATGCGGGCCGCGTCACGTTCAGCAGCCTGAGGGCCGGTCACACGCCCCATTATCGGCGCCCCCGGGTTAACAGAACCTTGCATCTGCCCCGTCACCCGCTCCCCGGCTCGCGTGCGGGCCGCCATGAGCCCGGTCCGCCGCCGCGGCCGGCCGATCCCAGACCGGGCGGAGGCCGTGGATGGCCGATTGGGCGCCGTCAGTAAGGGTGCGGCCCGACCGGGCGCCGGTCAGGACCCGCGCCGGGCCTGCGTCACCTCCTGGACGAGCCCGTAGCTCACCGCCTCGGCCGCACTGAAGAAGCGGCGGCGCCGTGCGTCGTCCCTGATCTCGTCGACCTCGCGGCCGGTGACGTCGGCGAGCCGGAAGTAGAGCGCGTCCAGCATGGTCGCGAACTGCCGCTGGCTGCTCGCCAGGTCCGCCGCGGTGCCGTCGAAACCGGTTTCCGGCTCGACGAGCAGGAACCCCGCATTGGGGTAGGCAACCCGGCGGCCCACCGCCGCGAGCACACCGAGTGCCGGGCCGCTGAGCTGGCCGCGCGCGAACGCGTGCACAGGCACGCCCATCGCGTCGAGCGCATCCATCACGGTCAGCGCGGCCTGCAGGTCCGCGGTCAGGCTCTGCAGGTGCAGCTTGACCGGCGCCGTACGGTCCGAACTGTCGGCGTCGAGGGTGAGCAGCTGTGCGCAAAGCAGCGTCGCGGTCGGCTCGTCGAGGTGGCCGTGCGCCATCACGACTCGTTGTTCGAGCAGTCGCTCGTTCAGCCGGCCCTGCCAGTCGCCTGAGTCGATCCAGGCGCGGCCGGGCGAGACGAGCGGCGACGGCCGCGGTTGCGGCGGGGAGGGCGCACCAGGGTGCGGGGCGGGACGGCCCGGCCATCCGGGCTCTTCCGGCGGGCCAGGCCGCCGCGGCCATTCTGGCGGGGACTGATGCTCCGTCCGTGCGTTCATCGTCGCTCTCCTCGAGTCGGTTGGGCGTTGGTTCAGTCCCGAAGCTGCCACGTAATCTGGCAGCCGATCGCGGCCGCGTAGCGCTCCAGCGTGGACGCGCGCACGTCAGCGGATCCGGTCTCCAGCCGCGCGACCGCGGACTGCGACGTCCCCATGCGCGCGGCCACCTCCGTCTGCGAGAGCCGCGCTGCCTGGCGCTGCACCGCCAGGTCGGCGATCAGCCTGCGCCGCTCGCGCGACATGCTCCGCATCGCCATCTCGCGGAAGCCGGGCAGCAGCGGCAACTGCCCGGCGGCCGCCGGGTCTTCCGGTGGCTGCGCGCTCTGCGGGGTATCTGGCGCTTGAGTGACCGGAGATGGCTCTGATGCCCTTTCTGCCTGCCGCGCCTTCGGCGCCGTGCCGTCCATACCTCCCATGCTATCTCTAATCTGAGATGCTGCAGCTGATATGGCGACGGTCGCAGGCGGCGGCACGGAGATGACCTGGTTACCCTGTGCCCATGCCCACCGACGTGCCCATGCCCAGCGACACGGCGAGTAAGTGGTCCGCGCCGAACGAGAAGCTCGCCCCCGATCAACGCCCGCCGTCGGGCGAGACATCCACGCCGGGCGACGGTCCCCGGCCGGCGGGCGCCGCCGCG
>DATFVJ010000249.1:0-8448 GCA_035260365.1 Streptosporangiaceae bacterium | reverse complement strand
TCACCAACGACGGGCGTTACCTGGTCGTCGCGTCCGGCAGCGGTGCGTTCGTCCTCGACGTGGCCCGCGCGGAGCGCGGGAGCGCAGGGGCCGTGCTCGGGAAGCTGTTCAGTCCCGGCGGCCACGGAGGTGCAGGCGCGCAGGTGGCGATCTCACCCGATGACACGTTCGCGTTCGTCACCCTGATGCAGCAAAATCGCCTGGCCGTGTTCAACCTGCGGGTCGCGCTCACCAAGGGCTTCAACCTGGCCGACTTCGTCGGGTTCGCCCCGCTCGGCGTGAAGCCGGAGGGCGTGACGGTGTCCAGCGACGGCCACTGGCTCTACGTGACGAGCGAGATGCGCAGCGCCGGTACCCAGCAGGGCACGCTGACCGTCCTGAACCTGCACACCGCGGAGACCAAGTCGGCGGGTTCGGTCGCTGCCATCGTGAACGCCGGATGCGGCCCGGTTCGCGCGATCAACTCCGCGGACGGCAGCGTCGTCTGGGTGACGGCGCGGCAAAGCGACGAGGTGCTCGGTTTTTCCGCCGCGAAACTGCTTAGCGACCCCCGGCAAGCCCTTATCGCCCGAGTCCGGGTCGGCGCGGCACCGACCGGGCTGACCTTCATCGACGGCGAGAACCGGATCGTCGTCGCCAATTCCAACATCTTCCGGGTGAAGGGCGCGGTGTCGAGCCTCACCGTGATCGACACGGCGGCGGCCCTGGCCGGCGGGCACGCGCTGCTTGGGCTGGCCAAGGCAGGCGCGCTTCCCCGCGAGTTCAGCGTTACACCGAACGGCAAGACCCTGCTGGTCACCAACTCAGACTCCCGCCAATTGGAGGCAGTCAACATCGGTGATCTTCCATGATCTGCCCGCTTTTGGCGGCATACCACATAACATCTGCTCATGAGTTCGACCGGCGGGGCTGGCGCCGCCACCGCGGCGGCCAGCGTCCCCGGCGCCATACGCGCGGCCGTCCGTGACACGATGAGCCGCGCAAGCTACATACCAGGGCCGCTCCGGGGGATGACACCGACCGCGGCCGCGCTGCCCACGCATCCAGGGGAAGTGCCGTGAGCGAATACCCGACCGCGCGCCTGCCAGTCCAGCAGCATCCGCCGCCCCGGCAGCGCAGACGGTCCCGTGGGTGGCTTTACGTCGTCATTGCCCTGGTCGCGCTGCTGGTCATCCTGGTGATCGGCGATCGGATCGCGGTCGGCTACGCGGAGAACCGGATGGCGCAGCAAATCCAGAGCCAGGGCCTCAGCAGCAAGCCGCACGTGTCGATCGAGGGCTTCCCCTTCCTCACCCAAGTTCTCAGCCGTGACCTCCACCAGGTCAACATCACCGCGGCGACCGTGACCCAGGGCCCGATCAGCATCAGGAACCTCGATGCGAGTCTGCTGGGTATCCATCTCAACTCGAGCTACAACGGGGGAACGGTCGACAATCTGTCGGGCACGGCGCTCATCACGTTCGGTGACCTGCTCGGCGGGTCGGGCGGCCCGACCGTGACGGTTACCGCCGTGCACGGCAATGACGTGGTACTAAAGGTCGACCTGGTCGTCATCACCGGGACGGCGACCGCCCAAGTCACACAGGTCGGCCCGAACAAGATCCATGTGAAGGTGATCTCGTCGGATCTTCCCCTCGCGCAGCTTGGCTCGCTGACCGACTTCACCGTCACCGTTCCTGCGCTGCCCTTGAATATGACCGTACAGAGCGTGAGCGTTTCACAGCAGGGTGTTCTTATTCACGTCACGGGCACCAACGTGTCCTTCAAACAGTAAGAACCCGGTGATGGCCGCGATCTCCGCGCATAGCGGCGGCACCGAGGTCGCGCCCCCGGGCACGTACGCGGCGTATACGAATGCACTACAGGCCGGCGCCGACTACGTCGAGTTCGACATCAGGCGCACGGTCGACGGCGAACGTGCCGTCTATCACGACGCGCACGTCGCGGCGGATGCGCCGGTCGCCCAGATCAGCTACGCCCGGCTCTGCGAGCTTGCCGGGTACGAGGTACCGCGCGTCACGGATCTCATGCGGCTGATCGCGGGCCGGGCGAGCGGGCACCTGGATCTCAAAGAGACCGGCGGCGAGGAGCCAGTCATCGAGCAGGCGCTCGACATCCTGGGGCCAGGCAATTTCGTGGCCACAACGCTCGAAGATGCATCGGTCGCCGCGATCAAGACCCGGTTCCCCGAGGTGCCTGTCGGCCTGTCACTCGGCCGCGATCTTGGCGGCGTTCCGCTCCTGCGCCAGCCGCTGACCCGCAGGAGTGAGGTGTTCCCGCGCGGCCGGATCCGTGCCTGCGGCGCGGACTGGGTCGCGATGCATCACCGCCTGGCCTTCGCCGGTGTGCTGCGCCGGTGCCACCACGACGGCATCAAGACGATGGTCTGGACCGTCAACAGCGATGCGGGCATCACCCGGTGGCTGGCCGATCCCCGCGTGGACGTGCTCATAACCGACCGGCCGAGCTACGCCGTCGCGTCGCGCGAGCGAATGCGCGGCGGCGCGGACGCGAGCACGGGCAAAATGGCGATGTGAGGGTCGTCGCGCTGGCGGACACGCACGCACCGCGCCGCTGGCGGTCGTGCCCGGATCATCGCGGCGAATTGACCTGCACATAGCGCAGGCAGATTGACACAATTGCGGAATCATGGCTTGTTTCCCGATGATCGATGGCCCGTTGGTGTTGTCCTGGCACCAGCGATGGCCCGCTGCTGTTGTTCGGTCGGGCGACTTTCGCGCTGCGGGGGCGTGCGGCGGTGCCGGGGCGTGCGGCGGTGCCGGGGCGTGCGCATGGCCAGGATCACTCCATGCGTCAGTGGAAATGGCTTGCCCGTGCGGCCCAGCCTCGGCGAGTCTTCGATCATGACGACCGGGAACGTGTCGGTACGCCCGGCGACTGCCGGTGACGCAAAAGCGATACGTGCCATCTACGCGCCGATCGTGCGGGAGACGACGATCTCGTTCGAGATGGAGCCGCCAGATACCGCCGAGATCCGTCGGCGCATGGAGGCCGGCCCGGTCCGGCTGCCGTGGCTGGTCGCGGAGATGGGGCGCGACGTGGCGGGTTACGCCTACGCCGCTGCGTTCCGAAGCAGGCCGGCGTACCGCTGGTCGGTGGAGACAACGGTCTACATCGCGTCTTCCGCTCGCCGACGCGGCGCTGGCCGCGCCTTGTACGAGCGCCTGCTCGCCGACCTGCGCGGGCTCGGTTACGTCAGCGCCTACGCCGGGATCGCGCTGCCCAATGACGCGAGCGTCCGGCTACACGAAGCCGCCGGCTTCATACCTGCCGGGGTGTTCCCTGCCGCTGGCTACAAGCATGGCGGCTGGGTCGATGTGGGCTGGTGGGCGGTCGCGCTGCGGCAGGCGCCCGCGGGGCCCGACCCGCCGCGGGCCTGGTGCCCGTAGCGTGTCATGCGACGTAGGTCGGCTGGCCTGTCGGGACGATCCGCACTCCGAGAGGGAGCAGCGAGATTGGAATGATCTTGAAGTTGGCGAGGCCGAGCGGGATCCCGATGATGGTCAGGCACAGCGCGACCCCGGTCACGAGGTGCGCGATCGCGAGCCACCAGCCCGCGACCACGATCCAGATGATGTTCCCGATCAGCGAGCCCATCCCCGCGTCGCGCTTGGCTTCGATCGTCCGCCCGAACGGCCACAGCACGTAGTTCGCGATACGGAACGCCGCGATCCCGAACGGGATCGTGATGATCAGGAAGAACAGGAGGAAGCAGACCAGCCCGGCCACGACGTATGCGATCGACATCCAGATGCCGCACAAAATCAGCCAGACAACGTTGAGCACTTCCTTCATGGCATTTCCCGTAACCCTTCTCTGACGGCTGCTCGCGGTGGCCACCTGCGAACATGCGGGGGTTCCAGGAGGTCGTCCCCCTGGGCAAGCACTGCCCGCGGCGCCCGGCTGCGGACATGCGGAGCCTCCAGGCCAGGGTCTGGGGTGTTCCCCGTGGCGGCCCATTCTCTCCTTGGGCCGCCACGGCCTCTGCCTGGGCAAGCACGGCCGCGCCTACCACGAACCCCAGTGCACGACCGCGTCGAAGGACCGCCGGGCAGGCACCCGGATCGGCGCGAGCGCGCGGTCGGCCGGGTAGCCGAGAGCGATGAGGTAGGCGCAGAACTTGTCGGCCGGAAAGCCGAGGATCTTTGCCGCCAGCCGCTGGTCGGCGACGGCCGCGTGGCCGCTGCCGATGCCGAGATCGGCCGCGGCGAGCAGGATGCTCATCGTTGCCTGGCCAAGATCGTATTGCAACCGGTCACGCTGCTTCCCGTCGTCGGGAACCGGCGCGACGAGCGCGATCGTCGCCGCTGACCTCGCCACGTGCCCGGCACCCCGCCAGACGCTCGAAAGCTCCCTGAGCTGCTCGCGGTCGGTGACGACGACGAAGTCCCACGGTTGCCAGTTTCGGGACGACGGCGACCGGCGGCCCGCCTCCAGGATTTGATCCAGCCGGTCCCTGGCGATGGGCTCATCGGTGTAAGCCCGCACATTCCGCCGGGATCTGATCGCATCCCACGTCTCCACGCACCCGGCGTACCCGGCGTACCCAGGGCGGAAACGAGAGCCCGCGCCGAGCAAGACCCATGATCACAATATTCGCTTGCGGCGTCGTAGGCTAGAAAACGTGACATCGCGGACCGCGAACGAGACGAGTGGGCTGCCGCTTGAGGTGCGGGCGCCCAAGGTCCTGCACGGCTATCCGCCGCCCGCGCAGCCTGCGGGCGCGATCGTGTTCGCGTACTGCGGCGCGCCAATGATCGTCCGCGGTGAGTTCTCACCAGCACCCCCGCTCGACACCTGCACGGAATGCGTCGCGGTCTGGGAGCGGGAGCGGCAGGGCGCGGGCCCCGGCTGCCGCTGATCTGGGCCGCTGATCTGGGCCGCTGATCTGGGCCGCTGATCTGGGCCGCTGATCTGGGCCGCTGCTCTGGCCTGCTGATCTGGGCCGCCGCGCGCGGGGCTCGGGTCGTTCACCCAACGTAAGCGGTGTCGTGGTCCGCGCACATCGGCACGGCGCACACCGGCAGCGCACATCGAGACCGCACATCGAGGCGGCGTTCATCGGTACGGCGCGGCGCGGCGGATGTCATCGGGTCCGGTCTCAATTTCCGTCATTGCCGCGCCCGCGGTGTCGAATACATGGGTTCGGGGGTACGAATCTCTGCGGGGCTCGCAAGACACAATCTTGCGGCGGCCGCTCTGACGCCGGCCCAAACGGGATCCGGGTCGTACCACAGGGAGTTGCTATGACCGCGACATCGGCCGGCCAGCTGACCAGGCCGATCGCCGACGCGGCCGGACCTTCGGCCCGGCGCCTGCTGACCGTTCTGCTCAGGCGGTACGGGATCCCGGTGGCGGAGAGCGTGACCGCCGACAGCGCCGACTGCGCGGTGGAGGCGGCCTGGTGGCTTGGTTTCCCCGTGACGCTGGTCGCGGAGGGCGCGCGCCTGGCCGGGCGGCCGGAGATCACGCGCTGCGGCCTCGCCACGCCCGCCCAGGTGCGGGTGGCGTACCGGCGGCTCGCGGCCTCGATCGGGTCGGCGATGACCGGTGTGCGGATCCGCCGCCAGCCGCAGCAAGGCGCGGAGGTCATCGTGCGCCTCGCCAGGGAGGCCGGCGGCGAAGCACACGTCTCGCTCGTCCTCGGCGGCCCGGCCGGCGCCCTCGTCGGCGCCAGCGTCTCCAGGCTCGCTCCGCTGACCGCCCGCGATGCCAGCGACATGCTTGACGAGCTGCACGGCAGGCCCACCGCGCCGCGGCCCGACGCGGTCCTCGCGGCGGGCGGCCGTGACCGCCAGCGGGCCGTGCAGTCTGAGGGGACCGGGACGCCAGCCACCAAGCCTGGCCGGACGGCGGAGCCCGGTCACGGGGCAGAGCATGCTCACGCGGCGGAGCCCGGCCGGACGGCGGAGCCCGGTCACGGGGCAGAGCATGGTCACGGGGCGGAACCTGGCCGGACGGCCGAACCTGGAGGCGCGGCGGAGGCGGGTCACGGGGCGGCTCCTCGTGTCGCCGCGGAACCGGCGCCCGTGTCAGCCCGGTCCGCGGACGAACCGGCCGCGCTCGACGTCGCGGCCCTTGCCGGGCTGCTCGAGCGGGTGAGCCGGCTGGCCATGCGGGTTCCCCAAGTCACCGAGCTCGAACTGAACCCGGTGATCGTTACCAGGTGTGGCGCGGCGGTGGCCGGTGTGCGCGGCCGGTTCCAGCAGTCCGGTGACACGCACCGAAGTCAGGTGAAGCTACGCCGCGTTTCATGATCTTAACGGCTGCCGCGGATGCGGCATCCATTGGTGCGCGGGGTTCCGGGCCAGCGGGGTCCGGGGTGTCCCCGGACAGGAAGGCCGTGTCCCCCCGGGCTGGCACGACCTTCCTGTCCGGCCCGCAGATCCCCGGGCCGCTTGACGGCGAGAGCGGCGGGCGCGGAATATGACCGCGTGACAGGTTCGCTGCGGGACAACCTGCTCGACGCGGCCGCCGACCTCTTCACCAGCCGCGGCTTCCGCGGGCTGCGGATGGAAGACGTGGGCGCGGCCGCGGGAGTCAGCAGGCAGACGGTCTACAACGAGTTCGGCGACAAGCTCGGGCTGGCGCGCGCGGTCCTGCTCAGGCACACCGAGCGGTTCCTCGACGGGATCGACAACACGCTCTCACGGCACGACGACCTGGCGACCGCGGTCGCCGCGGCGGTCGCCTACACCTTGTCCGCGGCCGCGGACGACCCGCTGCTCAAGGCGGCGCTGACCGGCGAGGGGAACGAGGGCATGCTCCCGCTGCTCACCACCCAGGCCGAGCCGCAGCTGTTCGCCGCCCGGTCACGGATCGTCGCGCACGTGTCACGTCAGTGGCCACAGCTAGGCGGCGCGGACATCGCGGAGGTGGCCGACGCCGTCATCAGGCTCACCATGAGCCACATGATGATGCCGACCGACCCGCCGCAGACGGTAGCGGCCAGCCTCGCGCGGCTCGCGACGGGATTCTTCGCCGCACCCGCCGCACCCGCCGCACCCGCCGCGCCGGTACGGCAGCGTCAGGATCAGTGAGGTGGGCCCGGCCGGCGCCACCGCACGCAGCCGCGATGCGACGCTGCCCGGCTGCCCACTGGCGGGGACGCCCCCATGCGGGGAGTCCGTGGGTGGAGCCCCCCGGGCTGGCCGGGCCCCCCGCACTGACGGATGCCGCATCCGCGGCAGCCGTGATGGATCGTCTGCGGGGTCACCTGGCGGCCGTGACCGGTCGGCGCGCCCCGACGCGAAGGAGGCCCGGGATGCGTTTCGGTGTTTTCTACGAGCACCAGCTGCCACGGCCGTGGGCTCCCGATGACGAGCACCGGCTGCTCGCCGACGCTCTCGAACAGGTCGAGCTTGCCGATCGCATCGGCATCGACTACGTCTGGGAAGTCGAGCACCACTTCCTCGAGGAGTACTCGCACTCGTCCGCGCCGGAGGTCTTTCTCGCCGCGGCCAGCCAGCGCACCCACCGGATCAGGCTGGGGCACGGCATCGTGCAGGCGCCCGCGCCGGTGAATCATCCCGCCCGGATCGCGGAGCGGATCGCCACGCTCGACCTGGTCTCCGACGGCCGGGTCGAGTTCGGCACCGGAGAAGCCAGCTCGGCGAGTGAGCTCGGCGCGTTCGGCGTACCGCGCGGCGGCAAGCGTGCCATGTGGGAAGAGACGCTCGACGCCGTCACCCGGATGTTCACCGAGGAGCCCTTCGCCGGCTGGGACGGCACGTATCTGCGCATGCCGCCGCGCAACGTGGTGCCGAAGCCGCTGCAAAAACCGCACCCGCCGCTGTGGGTGGCGTGCAGCCGCCGCGACACCATCCAGCTTGCGGCGCGCAGCGGTATCGGCGCGCTGTCCTTCTCCTTCGTGGAGCCCGAGGACGCGCGGCATTGGGTCGCCGAGTACTACGACCTGATCGCCTCGGAGGAATGCGTGCCGCGCGGCTTCGCGGTGAACCCGAACGTCGCGGTGGTGCTGCCGATGATGATCCACGAAGACGAACAGACCGCGATCGATCGCGGCATTGACGGCGCCCACTTCTTCGGCTACTCGCTCGCGCATTTCTACGCGTCGACGCACGTGGTCGGCGCGTCGGACGTGTGGCGCGACTTCACGGCGAACCGCTCCTCGCATGGCTTCGCGCGCGAGATCATCCGCGCGGAGCACGCCCCGCTCGCGGTGCGGCTGCTCGAGGCGGGGATGGGCTCGCTGCGCGGCGCGATCGGCACTCCTGCCCAGGTAGCGGAGTTGATCCAGCGATACGCCGACGCCGGGGTGGATCAGGTGATCTTTATCATGCAGGCGGGCAGGAACAGGCACGAGCATATTTGCCAGAGCCTGGAACTGTTCGGCGGTGCCGTGCTGCCGAGGTTCACCGAGGGCCGCGCGGAGGCCGAGACGGCCAAGGCCGACCGGCTTGCCGC
>DATFVJ010000248.1:0-3801 GCA_035260365.1 Streptosporangiaceae bacterium | reverse complement strand
CCCGCACACGCGCGCATGAGCCATTTGCCGCCGTGACCTGCCCCTTGTCCGCTTTGGGCAGCAAGCGTGCGTGGCATTACGAAGATCGAGCAAGGGACCGCCCTGTAGGTTCCCTCGATGTACACTTTGGGCCGTTACGCGGAAAGACGCCTTTTGTTACGTTACTAGCTTGATTGGGCAATCCGTATGAGCGATGCGCGGGACGAGTACCGTAAGCACGGCTGGTGGCGCGACGGGACCTTCCTGGACGATCTGCGGCGGGATGCTCGCGACAACCCGGGGAAACCGGCCCTGGTCGCCTATCGCGCCGTGGGCGCGCAAACCCGCGTGCTCGACTACTCCGAGCTCTCCCGCTTAACGGACAGTTTCGCCTGCGGTCTTGCGGACCTCGGCGTCAAGCGCGGCGACGTCGTCGCGGTGCAGCTGCCCGACTGGTGGGAGCTGCTGCCGCTCGCCCTGGCGTGCATGCGCGCGGGCGCCCAGTTCTGCCCGTTGATGACGATCTACCGGCGTTACGAACTCGAGCACATTCTGCGGCTCACCGGCGCGCGGGTGTGCGTCACGGTCGCCGAATGGGGTGGCGTCCGGCTGGGCGAGATCGTCGCCGAACTGGCGGCCGAGCTGCCGGAACTCGAGCACGTCCTGATCGCAGACGGCGCGCGGCCGGCCGGCACCCTGGATTTCCGCGACTACTTCGCAGCCACGGCGGTGCCGCCCGCCAGCGAGTTCGACGGCCGCGAGCTCGGCCCGGACGAACCATTCCTCATCCTCTTCACATCCGGCACCACCGGTGAGTCCAAGGGCGTCCTGCACAGCCAGAACACCGTGTACGCGGCGGGCAGCGGCTACGCCGACGCGCTCGGCATGGACGCCGCGAGCGTCGTCTTCGTCTCCCACGCGGCCACCCACTACACCGGCTTCGTGCAGGGGATGCTCGTTCCCATCATGCTCGGCGGCACCGCGGTCGTGCAGGACGTGTGGGACGCGGATGCGTATCTCGACCTGGCGCAGCGGCACGGCGTGACGACCTTCTACGGTGGGCCCAGCATCCTGTTCGATCTGCTCGCCGCGCAGCGGGCCAGCCCGCGCGGCACGAGCAGCCTGCGGAGCATCGTCACGGGCTCCGCACCGGTCCCGCCGCACGTGGTCGAGCAGATCCGTGAGGTGTTCGCCGTGCCCATCGTGGCGTTGTGGGGAATGACGGAGAACGGCCCCGTCACGATCACGCGGGCGGACGATCCCGCTGACTGGGCCGCGCACAGCGACGGCCGCCCGATCGGCGGCATGCAGGTCCGGATCGACACCTCGGCGGTGCACGGAGGATCGGACGGCTCGGGCAAACTGTGGGTCCGCGGCGCCGGGCAGTGCCTCGGCTACTTCAAGCGGGACGATGTCTACGCGGCGTGCCTCGACCCCGGCGGCTGGTTCGATACCGGCGATCTCGCGCGCGACGACGGGCGCGGCGGCATCCGGATCACCGGCCGGGTCAAGGACATCGTGTCCTACCGGGGCTTCAAGGTGCCGGTCGGTGAGATCGAGGGCATCCTGGCGCGGCATCCGCAGGTGCGTGAGGTCGCGATCGTCGGATTGGCGGATGAGACCGTGGACGAGGTGGTATGCGCCGTCGTCGTGCCGGAGGGGCGGCCGCCGGACCTACAGGCCCTGCGTGAGCACATGGCCGCGGCGGGCGTGAACGAATGGTTCTGGCCGGGCCGCGTCGAGGCCGTCGAGGCACTACCGAAGACCATCACCGGCAAGGTCAGGAAGGTCGAGCTGCGTCAGCGCTTCGGCGGGGAGTGATCGGTCGTGGCGCCGCGCCGCTGGCAGGTGCTCGCCTGCATCTGCACCGGAGTGTTCCTCGGCGCGATCGATTTCTATGTGGTCAGCGTCGCCGTGCCCGACATGCTGCGCAGCTTCCCGCACACGGGGATCGCGGGCATCTCCTGGGTGTTCAACGGGTACACGGTCACCTTCACCGCGGCGCTGCTGCCCGCGGGCGGGCTGGCGGACAGGTTCGGCCGCCGCCGTGTCTTCCTGGCCGGCCTGGCCACGTTCTCGCTGAGCGCGCTGGCCTGTGCGACGGCGCCGTCGGTGAACGTGCTCATCGCCGCGCGGCTTGTGCAGGGGGTCGGCGGCGGCATCATCACCCCGGTCGCCCTCGCGCTGATCCTGCCGCAGTTCCCAGCGCAGCGGCGCGGCAGCGCCATCGGGCTGTGGAGCGCGACCCAATCCGCCGCCATCGCGGCCGGCCCGTCGCTCGGCGGGCTCCTGGTGTCCGCGGTGGGCTGGCGCGCCGTGTTCTTCTTGCAGGTGCCGATCGGGCTCGCCGCACTCGGCGGAACAGCCTGGGCCCTGGCCGCGGACAAACCGGCCAGGTCAGGCGGGCCGCTGCCGGACCTGCTGGGTGTCGCACTGCTCGGCGGCGCGATCGGGCTCACCTCACTGGCGATCGTCGAAAGCCGCGCGTGGGGCGTGCTCAGCTGGCGCACCGACCTCGCGATCGCCGCCGGAGTGGGCCTCGGCGTCGCCTTCGTGCGGCGCACGCTCCGCCATCCGGCACCCGTGATCGACCTTGGGCTGCTCAAGATCCGCGCTGTCCGGCGGGCGAACGGCGCGATGGTGCTCACCGGGCTCGTCATGTTCGCGCTGCCCGTTGCCAGCGTGCTCTTCCTGACCGGCGTCTGGGGCTACTCGGAGGCGCTCGCGGGCCTTGCGATCACGCCGGGCCCGATCGCGCAGGCGGCCGCCGCGCTCGCCGGGGGCAGGCTGTCCAACAGATTCAGCACCCGCGCGGTCGCGGTGCCCGGCGCGGTGCTGCTCGCTGCGAGCACGCTGACGCTGGCACTGGCGACCGGAACCCACCCGGCCTATTGGGCCGTCATCTTCCCCGCCGTGCTCGGCAGCAGCGTCGCCGTCGGCTTCCTGATCACATCGCTGAGCTCGGCAGTGGTGAGCCAGGTACCCCCGGCCCAGCTTGCGTCGGGGACGTCGATGTCGGTCACCGCACGAGCCGCCGGGGCCGTGGTGAGCCTGTCCGCGCTCGCGCTCGTCCTCGCCGCCGTGCACGGTGGCACGCGGACTCCGGCCGCCTACCACGTGGCGTGGACGGCGATGGCCGTGATCGCCTGCGTCCTCGTGGCGGCCGTCTCCACGCTGCGCCTCCCGAGTGAGCGGAGCGAGCAGGCCGAGGTCGTTCCTGGTCAGGCACGGCGCTGACCGGGCCTGCCTGGCACACCAGCCACCTGCGGATCGTCAAAGCGCTGCAAACGGTGCCACAGCCGCGGTGGCTGCGAGTGCGGGCTGAAGACCTGGCCGGCGACCCGAAGACCTGGCCCAGTGGTGGCAGCGCTCGGTGGCGCGGCGGGGCGCGACTGTGACCGCGGGGGCTTTCCCGCGCGACGTAACGCGCGGTGGTGTTCACCGGGCTGCGATTCACTCGCCTCGGGTGAGGCAGTGGCCATACCTGTGGTGAACCATGACATCCAAACACACAACGTGAGCACAGGAACCGTCAGGCGATCTTGAGTGGAGACCGCTGGACGGCTCATGTAGGGAGGGAGCATCGTGGCCCGTTATCCCAACATCAGCGATCACGGGTTGATCGGGGACTTGCAGACGGCTGCACTCGTGACGACGGACGGCACGGTGGACTGGTTGTGTTTCCCCCGGTTTGACTCGCCGAGCGTGTTCGCGTCGTTGCTCGATGCCGACCACGGCGGTCACTTCCGTATCGCACCCGACCGGGACGATTACGTCACCAAGCAGCTGTACTTCCCGAACACGGCAATACTGATCACCAGG
>DATFVJ010000247.1:0-11251 GCA_035260365.1 Streptosporangiaceae bacterium | reverse complement strand
CGCAGGCCCTCGTGGGAGATGTCCTCGACCACCCCCTTGGCGACCAGGAAGTCAGCGAGCTTGGCCAGGCTCCACCGGGAGAACGGCAGCCCGTGCTCGGCCGGCTTGGACTTGGCGATCTTCTTGATCTCCCGCCGCTGGGCCAGCGTGAACACCGGCGGGCGCCCGCCCGCGTACCGCGGGTACAGCGACTCGAAGCCGTCGGCGTTGAAGTTGTGCAGCACGTCGCGGACCCGGTCCTCGCTGGTAAAAGCCAGCCCGGCGATCTGCGCCACGTTCATGCCCTGCGCCGACCACAGCACCATCTGCGCCCGCCGCCACGTCACTACCGATCCCGACCCGCGGCGAACGATCCGTTTCAGGTGATTGCCCTCGTCATTGCTGATCTCACGTACTCGCACCCGGCCAGCCATACCCGGCAGTATGCCCTGGTCAACCAGCGCAGGAATCCCAGAAGGCCGCCGAAAACAGGGCAAACGTAGACGGCTACGGCACTAGCTCAGTTAGCACTGCCGCGCGGGAAATGATCCCGAACGGCTGCGCAAACGTGTCACACACGCCCCCCAGGCTGCACGCCCGGACGTGCCCCGCCTCGCGCGGCCGCTCCCAGGGCGTCGATCAGCCGCCGGGCGGGGGTGTGAGAGGCTCGGCGTGGAGGTGTTCGCGTGAAGATCGGACTGCAGATCCCTGACTACACCTGGCCTGGCGGGCCGGCGAATCTCGGTAAGGACCTGGCCACGGTCGCCCGCACCGCGGACGACGCGGGGTTCGAGTACATCGCCGTGATGGATCACTTCTTCCAGATCCCTGCCATCGGGCCGTCCGAGGCGGAAATGCTCGAGGCGTACACCACGCTCGGGTACCTCGCCGCGTGCACGTCGCGGGCCAAGCTGATGACGCTCGTCACCGGTGTGATCTACCGGTACCCGGGGATCCTGGCCAAGATCGTGACGACCCTCGACGTGCTTTCCGGCGGCCGTGCCTGGCTCGGCGTCGGCGCCGCGTGGAACGAGGAGGAGTCGCGCGGGCTCGGCGTCCCCTTCCCGGCGGTGGCCGAGCGCTTTGAACGGCTCGAGGAGACGCTGCAGATCTGCCTGCAGATGTGGCGCGGCGACGAGAGTCCGTACCGGGGCAGGCACTACCAGCTCGAGCGGCCGCTCAACTCGCCGAAGCCCCTGTCAAGGCCGCATCCGCCGATCCTGATCGGCGGGACGGGTGAGCGCAAGACGCTGCGTTTCGTCGCCCGCTACGCGCAGGCGTGCAACCTGTTCCCCGGACCCGACCTGGCCCACAAACTCGACGTGCTGCGCGCGCACTGCGACGCGGAGGGCCGCGACTACGACGAGATCGAGAAGACCTGTTACTTCAAGTTCGACGTGGGCGAGAAGGGTGAGAAGGCGGGCGAGGTCGTCGACCAGCTCGGCCAGTTCGCGCAGATGGGATTCCAGGCCGCGATCGGCGCGGTCGCCGGGGTCGAGCGGATCACGCCGCTCGAGGCCATCGGCAGCGACGTCATCCCCGCCGTCGCCGGGCTCTGACCTACCCGCTGGGCTCTGGTCTACCCGCTGGGCTCTGGCCTACCCGCCGGGCGAGGCGGCCCAGCCCGTCCACCGCTCGACCAGGATCGAGATCACCGGCCCGGCCGGCGGATTGTCCACGTACTGCGGATAGCGCTGCGCGAGCAGCCGCAGCGGAGCGGCCATCCCGGCCGGATCGTCGAGGATGTCCGCGCGGCCGTCGGCGCGGACCCACCACAGGAGCGCCCAGTCGGCCGCGTAGTGGTCGGCCAGGACGGCGACCCAGGGGTTGGCCTGGATGTTGCGCAGCCGCTTGAGGTGGCGGGTCGTCTTCGGCTTGGCGTCCACCGCGCTGAAGATGCGGCCGCCGTCCACGGCGAACGTGACAGGCACGATGTGCGGCCGGGCGGTGGAGTCCGCCGAGCTGACGGTGGCGAGCCGCGCGACGGGCGCGGCACCGAGCCGCCGCCGTGCCTGCGCCACGGTCAGCCGCACAGCCCCGCCTGCTCGGCCACGTACCGTGCCACCTCGGCGTGCGTCGCGAACCACACGTCGTGCCCGGCCATGTACTCGATCAGCTCGTTCAGCGCGACAATCCTCGACCGGTGCCCGATCACGTGCGGGTGCATGGTGAGCTGGAACAGGCCGCCCTCAGCGTAGGCAAGGCCGAACTCGTCGCGCCACATCCGGGCGACGTCGCGGGGCACGACCGTCGTCCGCGCCGGGTCGGCGGGGAAGTAGGGCGCGTCGTCGCGGATCCACTCCACCGGGATCTCGACCACGCCGGTGGGCGCGCCGTCGGCCTCGATCTCATACGGGTCGTCGCCGGCCATCAGCGACGAGTCGTACCGCAGCCCAAGCTCGGTGACGATCCGCAGCGTCGCGGGGCTGAAGTCCCACGACGGTGTGCGGATCCCGACGGGCGCGACGCCGGCCGCACGGGTAAGCGCGTCCGCCGCGCGCAGCGTCAGCTCACGTTCGGCCGCCGGCGGGAGGGTGGTGTTGCGCTCGTGGATCCAGCCGTGCAGCGCGACCTCGTGGCCGCCGTCGGTGTACGCGCGGACCTCGTCCGGCCGCAGCAGCGCGCACACCGCGGGCACGTAGAACGACGCGGGGATCTCGTGGCCGCGCAGCAGCGCGAGGATCCGCGGCACGGCGGCGCGCGCGCCGTACTCGCCCTGCGACAGCCTGCCCGGGTGGGTCGTGCCGTCCCGCAGCCAGATCGTCTCGTGGTCGGAGTCGAACGAAAGCGCGACCGCCGCGCGCGAGCCGCCTGGCCAGGACGCGGGCGCCAGCGACCGGCCCGCCCTGATCCGCCCGACACCGTACCGCACCTCGGCTTCATCCCAGGTCCATGGCTCGTCCACGCAAGAAAGCGTACGGCCGGCACGGGCCGCGCCGGGCGTGCGGACAGGTCCCGGCGTACGGTTGGACCATGCGCGCGTGGGTTGTCCACCAGCCGGGGCCGGTCACGTCGGGTCCGCTGCGGCTGGTCGAGCGGCCGGTGCCGCAGCCAGGTGCCGGCCAGCTGCTTGTCAAGCTCCTCGCCTGCGGGGTGTGCCGCACCGACCTGCACCTGGCCGAGGGTGACCTGCCGCCGCACGGGACCGACGTCACCCCCGGTCACGAGATCGTCGGCGAGGTGGTCGCGGCCGGGCCAGGTGTCACCAGGTTCGGCGCCGGTGACCGGGTCGGCGGCGCCTGGCTGGCCGGCACCGACGGATCGTGCCGGTTCTGCCGCCAGGGGAAGGAGAATCTCTGCCCGGGCTCGACCTACACCGGCTGGGACATGCATGGGGGGTACGCCGAGTACTTCGTCGGGGCGGATGCGTACATGTATCCACTGCCCGGCGGGTTCAGTGACATCGAGCGCGCGCCGCTGCTGTGCGCGGGCATCATCGGCTACCGCGCGCTGCGCCGCGCGGAGCTTCCGCCCGGCGGCAGGCTCGGGATCTGGGGCTTCGGCGGATCGGCACATCTGGCCGCGCAAGTAGCCATCGCGGAGGGGGCGGCGGTGCACGTGTTCACCCGCGCCAAGGCCGCCCGCGAGCTTGCCCTCAGCCTGGGTGTCGCCTCCGCCCAGGATTCCTACGATCCGGCGCCTGAACCGCTCGACTCGGCGATCCTGTTCGCTCCCGTCGGCGAGCTTGTCCGCCCCGGGCTCGCCGCGCTCGACCGCGGCGGGACGCTGGCCGTCGCCGGGATCTACCTGACTGACATCCCGTCGCTCAACTATGCCGCGCACCTGTTCCAGGAACGCCAGCTGCGCAGCGTCACGGCTAACACGCGCGGCGACGGAGAGGAGTTCCTGCGGCTGGCCGAGCGGTTGCGGATCAAGGTCAGCGTCACCCCGTATCCCTTCGAGGAGGCCGACCGGGCACTCGTGGACCTCGCCGCCGACCGGGTGAACGGCGCCGCGGTGCTCACGTTTTAGCGGCCGCGCGGATAGGGCGCTGGATGAGGGAGCGGTTCTCCGCGCCCGGCTGGCAAGGCCGCAGCCCGAAGGCGTGCCTGGAAGGCACGTCGAGGGCGAGAACGCCGCCGGCCGGGATGCGGAGGGCCGCGAGCCCAGCAGTCCCATCCGCGCGGCCTCTTGGCGCGGCACGCGCCGGGCCCACGCCTGCGCGGCACGCGGCGAGCGCGCCTACCCCCCAGCCGGCCGGTTCGCCCGGGCGATCTGGGCGGTGAGGCGGGGGAGGGCCGTGCCGATCGGTTCGCGGACGACGGCGGTCGCGACGCGGTCGTAGGGTGTCGGGTCGCGGTTGACGATGACGACGGCCGCGCCCACGTCGACGGCGATACCGCAGAGCGACGCGGCGGGTTCCACCGTGAGGGTGCTGCCGACCGCGAGGAAGAGATCGCAGCCGCCGGCGAGCGCGATGGCGCGCTTAAAGACGCCAGGGTCGAGCATCTCGCCGAACATGACCGTGGCCGACTTCAGTATCCCGCCGCACTTTTCGCACGCCGGATCGGCCTGCCCGGCCTCGACCCTGGTCAGCACGTCGGCCATGGGCGTCCGGTCGCCGCAGCCGACACACACGGCGGCGGAGATCGTCCCGTGCAGCTCGAGCACGCGGTCCGGCGGTGTGCCGCCCCTCTGGTGCAGGCCGTCGATGTTCTGGGTGATCACCCACGTCTCGATTCCCGAGCCGCCAAGCTCGGCGAGCGCGCGGTGGGCCGCGTTGGGCTCGGCCCGCCAGGCCGGGTGGGTGCGCCGGGCCTGCCAGGACCGGCGGCGCACCTGCGGGTCGGCGACGTAGTCCCGGTAGCTCGACATCCGCTCGGCGCCCGGGTTCTTGGTCCACACACCCTGCGGGCCACGGAAGTCGGGGATGCCGGAATCGGTGGAGATGCCGGCGCCGGTGAGCACGGTGACGACGCGCACGCCCCTGACCCAGTCGGGCACCGGCGCGTCGTGGTCGTCCGGGGACATGCCTCGATCCTCACGCCGCGCCCGGCCCGCCGCAAATGCTCGCGCCGACGAAGCGGCGCCTGCCACCCTGGCTGCACAAACCTGCCGCGCCAGTTGTGCCGGCCGCAACGGAGCCGGGCCAGGGTATTGTGCGCGGCGTGGCGGTGCCCTTATGTTTCCGGTCACAGCGAGGGAGGACACGATGGCTGGACGTACAGGCCCGGGTTCCTTACGCCGGCGCACCGGGCTGGTGCTCGCCTGGCTCGGTGCCTTCATGCTCGGCACCGGGATCATGCTGCGCACCTATGTTTATGACCACGTCGCCGTGTTACCGGTCAACGTGTACGCCGTCACCACGCTGCACGCGACCGGGGCGACCTACTTCGACCCGTCCGTGCTGCGGACGAGGACCGGGCTGAACGTCACGGCGACGAGCACGCTGCGCGGCGACGCCCTCGCCGCCACCGGGGATACCGGCGTCTACGACACGTTCCTCGCCGTGCGGGCCACGGACGGGACACCGATCAAGTACGTGCAGACGAGGGCGGCGCTCGACCGGCATACCGGCCTGCTCGTGGACTGCTGCGGCGCCAACGTGGGCGGCGACTCGAGCGTGCGCGAGTCCGGTCTCAGCTTCAAGTTCCCGTTCTTCGCGCGCAAGACCAGCTACCCGATGTTCGACACCGACGTGCTGCGGACCGTGCCCGCGACGTACGCGGGCCAGACGTCCATCGACGGAATGCTGGTCTACCGGTACGTCCAGGTGCTTCCCACGTCGCAGATCGGCCAGCGGCAGGTGCCGCCGTCGATCATGGGAATGCGGCCATGGCCGGCGCTGATCACCGTCCGCTCCCTGGAGGCGACCACGATGACCTTCTGGGCCGACCCGGTGACCGGCGCGCCGGTCAAGGTCGAGGAGAACACCCGCCAGTTCCTGCGGACCGCGAACGGCAGGCACACCCGGCTCGCCTTCGCCGCCGACTTCAAGCAGAATCCCGCCGACGTGGCCGCCGCCGTGGACCGCCACCGCAGCCAGTCGAGCCAGCTCACCCTGGTCCACGGCCCGCTGCCGCTCGGCAGTGTGATCTTCGGCGCCGCGCTCCTCGTGATCGGTGCCCTCCTGGTGTACGGCAGCCGCTCGAAGCGCGGCAGCCGCGCACGGCAAGCCGGGGTGGCGGCCGGGTCCGCGGCCGGGGTGGGCGCCGAGGTCGCGCGGATACGCGCCGGCGATCAGCAAGCGCGCAACACCTGACGGTGCGCCGCGGACCGCCCGCGGGTGCGCCCCCGCGCCATGGCCTATTGCGCGGAAACCTCGTAACATACAACAGCTCGTCATCATGAGATAACGACAGGTCACGAGGCGGGGGGCACGTGCAGCGGACGGCGGAGCGGGCCACGTTCCGCGATGTCTTCGCTGCCCCCGAGTTCCGCGCGCTCTGGCTCGCCCAGGTCCTCTCGGTGATCGGGGACCAGCTGGCCCGGGTCGCGCTCACGATCCTGGTCTACGACCGCACCCACTCGGCCCTGCTCGCCGCCGTCACGTTCGCGTGCAGCATGTTCCCGGCGTTCTTCGGCGGAGTCACGCTGTCCGGGCTGGCGGACCGGCTCTCCCGCCGCGCGGTCATGATCACGTGCGACGTGACCCGGGCGATCCTGGTCGTGATCATGGTGATCCCCGGGATGCCCCTGGCCGGGATGATCGTGCTGCTCTTTTTCGTCACCCTGGTCGGCGCGCCGTTCCTGTCGGCACGGGCGGCCACCTACCCCGACGTGCTGCCGGGCGATCGCTACGTCCTCGGCACCGCCGTCACCCAGACCACGTTCCTGTTCGCCCAGGTGATCGGGTTCGCCGCCGCCGGCGTCATCGTGGCCGGGTTCGGCACGCGTACCTCGCTGCTGATAGACGCGGCCACCTTCCTCGCGTCCGCGCTGCTCGTGCGTGTCTGGGTCCGGGCACGGCCGTCCCCGCACACCGGCGGAGGGCGCCGGGCCAGGCCGCTGGCGGATGCGGCCGCCGGGGCACGCATCGTGTTCGGTACCCCCGCGCTGCGGCTGCCGATGCTGCTTGGCTGGCTGGCTGCCTTCTATGACGTGCCAGAAGGCGTGGCGACTCCGCTCGCGCGGACGCTGCACGGCGGTCCGGTGACGGTCGGGCTGATCCTCGCGGCCGGCGCGCTCGGTGCTTCGCTCGGCATGATCTCTTTCAGCCGCCTCGTCGCACCGGCGAACCGCGATCGCTTCATGGCACCGCTCGCCGTCTCGTGCTGCGGCGTTCTTATCCTGATGGTCTTCCGGCCCGGGCTGCCCGGTTCTCTGCTGATCTTGTTCGCCTGTGGCCTGCTGGCCTGTTTTCAGACAGCCGCCAACGCCGCGTTCGTCGCCGCCACGCCGCCACGCAGCCGAAGTCAGGCGTTCGGCCTTGCCCAGGGCGGTATGAGCCTGGGTCAGGGAACTGCGATGATTTTGGCGGGTGCGGCCGCGCAGCACATCGCCCCGCCCACCGTGATCGCGATGGCGGGTACCGTCGGTACGCTTGGCGCTCTCGCCGTAACGTTCAGCAATGGACGCCGATGATCATTAACTCCAGCCGCTGCTGCGCATTGCGAGCCCTCCCTCCCGGTGTGGGTCCGTGGTCTCATCGGCCAGGGCAGTGCGGGCTGCCCGGCAGCCGGCGCTCCGCTGCCGACCTGTCGTGTACGCCTGCGCGAGCCCGAGGCGTACCTAATGTCTAGAATGTACCGATTGCGAAGGTTGCCAGCAGGCACATGACATCCGCACTTGACACATTGCCGCGGGGACCTGTGACAATATGAGTTTGTCTCTTTACGTCATGCTATAGATTACGATCTTCGAAACATCCGGGGCCTTGGCAACGAGACGGCGAATACAGACAGCCGGCAGCGTGCGCGAGCGCGCGCTGTTGCGCATCGGCATCGGCGGGTGGGCTGTCTGGGAGCTGCCTCGCTGGCTGTCGGGCTTCGTCGTGGCGGTGGTTGCCGCGTACGTTGCGGTCATCGGCGTCGCGGTCGCGTTCACGACCGTCCGGATCAGGGACGTTGGCTTGTGGGCGATCCTGATCATTCTTAGCATTGCATCAATTGAGCTGACGCGAGGCCCGGGTGACGAGCCCGCGGGTCTCGTCAAGTACGTCTACGGGGCATGGCAACTGCCGATCGCCATCCTGTTGCCCCCCCTGTATGGCCTTATCGCGCCGATCCCAAACCTGGCGTTCATCCACTGGCGGGTGCGCAGAACACTGATCCACCGGCGGCTGCTGACCACCGCCGCACTCGGGCTGTCCTACGGCGCCGCATCGGTCGCCTATCACTGGATCGCCGCCCAGGCCGGGCTGTCACCAGGGCCGGGGCTGCGCTGGCTGCCCTGGGTGCTGGTGGTGGCGGCGTGCGGGTTGCTGCAGTGGGCGACCAACAACTCCCTGGTCATGACGGCGGTCAAGGGTTCCGATCGCTCCGCGAGGCTGCGGAGCCTGTTGTTCGGCCGCGAGCAGTTGTTCAACGACGCAGCCGAGCTGAACACGTCGATCGTCCTCGCCGTGATGACGTCCATCGCCTGGTTCCTCGCGGTTCTCGCGTTGCCCTTCGTCGTGCTGCTGCACCGTTCGTACCGGCACGCCCAACTGGTCAACGAGTCCCGTATCGACGGCAAGACCGGGCTGCTCAACGCGGTCACCTGGCAGCGTGAGGCGACCCGCGAGATCATGCGTGCGGTCCGCACCCGCTCGCCGCTCGCCGTGGCCATCGCCGACATCGATCACTTCAAGGCGGTCAACGACACCTACGGCCACCTGACCGGGGACGCCGTGCTGGCGGGGATCGCCCGCGCGATGACGGCGCTGCTGCGCGACTACGACATCATCGGCCGGTTCGGCGGCGAGGAGTTCGTCATCCTGCTGCCCCAGACCACTGCCGACGAGGTCAGGAGTATCGCCGAGCGGCTCCGCGAGAAGCTGGCTGAGATCATCATCCCGGTGGACATGGGCACGGCACCGGAATCCCCGCTGCGGGTCACCGTCTCCATCGGCATCGCCACCCTCGACGGCTCGCGGCGTGACGTCGATGACATGCTCGCGGCCGCCGACGCCGCGCTGTACGAGGCGAAGAACGCGGGCCGCAACAGGGTCTGCGTACTTGCCGACGGTGCGCCGGGACGATGACGCACGCGATGCGCCGGCCACGGCTGAGCCGCAGGCTGGCCGGCCTGGGCACGACGATCTTCGCGGAGATGTCCGCTCTCGCGGTGACGACCGGGTCGATCAACCTCGGCCAGGGCTTCCCCGACACGGACGGGCCGGCCGAGATCGCGGAGGCGGCCGCCAGCGCGACCCTGGCCGGGCGCGGCAACCAGTACCCGCCCGGGCCGGGCATCCCGGAACTGCGGTCGGCCATCTGCGACCACCAGCGGCGGTTCTACGGGCTCGAGTTCAGCCCCGACACCGAGGTGCTCGTCACGGCGGGGGCCACCGAGGCGATCGCGGCCGCGATGCTCGCCCTGGTCGAGCCGGGCGACGAGGTCATCGCGTTCGAGCCCTACTACGACTCGTACGCGGCCGCCATCGCGATGGCCGGCGGCGTCCGCGTGCCCGTCACCCTGCGGCCACCGTCGTTCCGGCCCGACCTGGCGGCGCTGCGCGCCGCCGTCACCCCGCGTACCCGGCTCATCCTGCTCAACTCGCCGCACAATCCGACCGGATGCGTGTTCACCCGCGCGGAGCTTGCCGCCGTCGCCGGCCTCGCGCAGGAGCACGACCTGCTCGTCGTCACCGACGAGGTCTACGAGCACCTCGCGTTCGACGACGTGCACCTGCCCATCGTCACCCTGCCGGGCATGCGCGAGCGCACGGTTTCGATCAGCTCGGCCGGCAAGACCTTCTCGTTCACCGGCTGGAAGGTCGGCTGGGTGACAGCGTCGGCGGAGCTTGTCACGGCGGTCCGCACCGCCAAGCAGTTCCTCACCTACGTCACCAGCGGCCCGTTCCAGTACGCGATCGCGGAAGCGCTGCGCCTGCCGGGCAGCTACTACACCGGGCTGCGCGACGGCCTGCGGCGCAAGCGCGATCTGCTCTGCGCGGGCCTGCGCACGGCCGGATTCGAGGTGTACGAGCCGGCCGGCACGTACTTCGTCACCACCGACGCGCGGCCGCTCGGTGCACGGGACGGCGTGGAGTTCTGCCGCGCGCTCCCCGGCCGCTGCGGCGTGGTCGCGATCCCGAACGCCGTCTTCTACGACGATGCCGAGGCCGGCGCCAGCCAGGTCAGGTTCGCGTTCTGCAAGCGCGACGAGGTCCTCGAGGAAGCCGCGGCCAGGCTCGTCCGCCTGCAGGACCCGGGCGCGGTCCGCGGGGCCGGCTCCCTGGGGTAGCGGCCCTACCTGCCGTTACTGGTCGACGCCAAGTGTCTTCGGCGCGCCGTAGGGCCACAGCACCTCGGGGACCGCCACCTTGCCGCCCTCGTCCTGGAAGTTCTCCATGATCGACAGCAGCGCGCGCGCCGTCACCCCGGTGCCGTTCAGCGTGTGCACGTACTCGGACCTGCCGTCCCTGCGGAACCGGATGTTGAGCCTGCGGGCCTGGTAGTCGGTCGTGTTGGAGCAGGACGTCAGCTCGCGGTAACGCTCCTGCGCGGGGAACCAGCCCTCGATGTCGTACTTCTTCGCGGCGGGCGCGCCCAGGTCGCCGACGGAGATGTTCATCACCCGGTAGGGCAGCCCCAGGCTCTGGATGATTTCCTCCTCGCAGCCGAGCAGCCGCTCGTGGAACGCCGCGGACTCCTCAGGTGCGCAGTAGACGAACATCTCCACCTTGTCGAACTGGTGTACCCGGAACATGCCCCGGGTGTCCTTGCCCGCGGCGCCCGCCTCCCGCCGGAAACAGGTGGACATCGCCACGTACCGCGCGGGCAGGTCGCCGGGCTCCAGCCGCTCGTCCATGTGGATGGCCGCCATCGCCACCTCGGAGGTCCCGGTCAGGTACAGGCCGTCGCGTTCCAGGTGGTAGAGGTTCACCTCGTCGGTCGGCAGGAAGCCGGTGCCGTACATGGCCCGCTCGCCCGCGAGCACCGGCGGCAGGACGGGAAGAAAGCCCTGGCCGGCCAGGTAGTCGAGGACGTAGCGGTAGAGCGCGAGTTCGGCCAGCGCCACGGTGCCGAACCGGTAGGCGAACCGCGACCCAGCCAGCCGCGCGCCGCGCGCCATGTCCACCCAGCCCGACCGCGTGCCGAGTTCCAGATGGTCGCGCGGGGTGAAGGTGAACGTGGGCGGTTCCCCCCACGTGCGCACCACCACCGCGTCCTCCTCGGCCATGCCG
>DATFVJ010000246.1:0-7220 GCA_035260365.1 Streptosporangiaceae bacterium | reverse complement strand
GGCGGGGAGGAGCGCGGTCACGTGTGTCTGGATCTGCTCACCAAGCCACTTCGACTGGGTGGCCGCAGAGAAAGCGGAACGCCCCGGTAAGCGCTCGCCCCGTACGGGATCGGTGACCGGCCCGTGCTGCAGCGGCGAGTGGAACAGCTCGGCCACCTGCCAGCCGAGGGCCACTGCGGTGCAGACACCGGCGTCACCGGAGGATGGAACCGCGAGGTCCGGCATTGGCGACCCCCCCGCGAATTGGCGCACCAAACGACTTCAAGAACTTGACACTCAAGACGACACGACAGATGGCAACCGGGACGTTACGAAACGATAACTGGCAAGAAAGTAAGATAGCTCTTACCCGGTCTGCGGCGGATGCCACACGATCCCATGCGGCAGCCGTTCGGTATCTTTGCCGGTAACCCCGGGCGCGATCGCGTACTAATTAGTCGAGGCCGTCCCGGTCGGCCCACGCGAGCAGCGTGTCGAGGGGGTAGGCGGCGTCGTCGATGCCGCGGTGCAGGTCGCCGAGTTTGGCGAACCGGGCGGGCACGGTGGCGATGGTGCATTCGCGTGGTTCGACGTCGTCGATCTCGTCCCAGGTGATCGGGGTGGACACGGTCGCCTCCGGCACACCGCGTACCGAGTAGGCGCTGGCGATCGTGTGGTCGCGGGCGTTCTGGTTGTAGTCGACGAACAGCTTGGCAGGGTCGCGGTCCTTGCGCCACCAGACGGTCGTCACCTCGCCTGGCGCGCGGCGCTCGACTTCGCGGGCGAAGGCGTGCGCGGCCCGCCGGACGTCGGCGAAGCCCCACCGTGGCTCGATCCTGACATAGACGTGCAGGCCGTTGCCGCCGGACGTCTTCGGCCAGCCGGCCGCGCCGAGTTCGTCGAGGATCTCGTGCACGACGTGGGCGACCCTGCGCACGGTGCCGAACCCGCAGCGGGGCATGGGGTCGAGGTCGATGCGCCACTCGTCCGGCCGTTCGGTGTCGGCCCGGCGCGAGTTCCACGGGTGGAACTCCACCGTGGACATCTGCACGGCCCACACCACCGCGGCCAGCTCGGTAACGCACAGTTCGTAGGCGTGCCTGCCGTAGCGAGGGAAGTCCACCCGCACCGTCTCCAGCCAGGCGGGCGCACCGTGCGGAACGCGTTTTTGGTGCACCTTCTCACCGGTCACCCCGGACGGGAAGCGATGCATCATGCAGGGCCGCTCGCGCAGCGCGCGCACGATTCCGTCGCCGACCGACATGTAGTAGCGGGCGAGGTCGAGCTTGGTCTCGCCGCGGGCCGGGAAGTAGACGCGGTCCGGGTTGGAGATACGCACCGTCCGGTTCCCGACCTCGAGCTGCACCTCCGCATCGGCCATACGCAGAACCTAACGCCCGGGCCGGCCACAGCGAACTCGAGGGACTTCCGCGTGCCCGCGGGCCGGCGCAGTGACGTAACACACACGCCATATCGCGTGTCAACGGGAACGAAAGAGGCCTGTCCGGTGGTCTAACGGTTATGAGCGATCGTAACGACACAGGACGAGGTGCCCGCCCGGCCAATCTCGTGCTCGTCGAGCGGTCCGGCGTCAAGCGGGAGATCCCGCAGGCGTCCACCGTCAAGGGGATGCTCGAGGCCGAGCACGCCATGCACCATCAGGGCCGCCAGCTGCGGGAGGTCAAGCTGGTCAGCAAGAACAAGGCCGTCGCCCGCTGGAGGGCCGACGAACTGCACTGGCGCCGGGTGGCGTGACCGCGTGCGGGCGCTGCGCCATCGCGGCCGCTGCGCGCCCACGATAGCGAGGCGCGGGCGCATCGAGGCGTCAGCGCGCCGGCGCGCTCGGGGAGGGCGCGCCGCGGCAGGAACCGGCGACCGGATCGGCTGAGCGAACCGTGTCAGACTGGGTGAATGGGCTTCTATGGGGAACAGATCCTGCCCCGCTTCACCGATCTGGCACTGCGCGGCCGCGAGTTCGCCAAGCTGCGCGCCCGGGTCGCCGCCGGGCTCAAGGGCGAGGTGCTTGAAGTCGGGTTCGGGTCGGGTCTGAACGTCCCGCACTACCCGCCCGGGCTCAAGCGGGTCCGCGCGGTCGATCCTGCGGCCGTGGGGCGCAAGCTGGCCGCCAAGAGGGTCGCGGCGAGCGCGGTGCCGATCGAGTACGCCGGCACCGACGCCCAGGCACTCCCGCTCGAAGACGCGAGCGTCGACCACGCGCTGAGCACCTGGACGCTCTGCACGATCCCCGACGTGGACCTGGCGCTCGCCGAGATCTTCCGGGTGCTGCGTCCCGGTGGCGCTCTGCACTTCGTGGAGCACGGTCACTCGCCCGACGATACGGTGGCGCGCTGGCAGGACCGGCTCACCCCGCTCCAGCGCCGCGTCGCCGGAGGCTGTCACCTGGGCCGGCCCATCGACCGGCTGGTGGCGGGCGCCGGGTTCGAGCTGACCCGGCTGGACACCTTCTACATGAAGGGCCCGCGCACGTTCGGGTACACGTTCGAGGGTGTCGCGGCCAGACCACGCTGACAGCAGGGCGGTCGCCGTGATCGGCGGGCAATAGACGGTTCACTCTGCAAATATGGCGTTGTGACGCGAGAAGAGCATGGCGGTGCTCGCCCGTGCGCGCGGAGTCGGCGGTCATGACGGACCGGGCCACGCTGACCGCCATCTATCTGGACGAGGTGGCACGCCGCGGAACCCGGGGCAGCGAGTTACTCAGCGGCATGCCGAAGTCCGGCCCGCTCGAGGCCAAATACAAGCATGACTACCTGTCCAGGCCGCTCTTTATCGGGCACGCCGAGCGGGACCAGCTGAACACCGACCTGCAGCATCTGCGTACCGCACTCGTCAGCCTGCCCGACCGGCTGTACGGCGGCGACGTCGCGGCGTTCGCCACGGCCGTGGGCATGACGGACCGCCAGGTCGTGGCCGTGCTGCGCAGCCGGGCCGGGCAGGTCACCCAGTTGGCGCGCGCGGACATGTACCCGGAGCCGTCCGGCCTGCGCCTGCTCGAGTTCAACATGGGCAGCGGGATAGAAGGCACCGACAACGACGGCATCTGCCGGGCGATGCTGCGGCATCCGCTGCTGCGCGAGTTCGCCCGCACGCACCGGCTCGGCTACGTGGACACCATGCGCGCACAGGTCAGCATGATCTTCAGCGAGACGGGGTTCGAGCCTGGCTCGTTCCCGATGGTCGCGCTGACGGACTGGCCGGGCCACTACCCGCGGATCGGCACCTTCCTGCACAAGCTGGCCAGGCGCTGGCGCACGCTCGGGCTTGACGCGCACGCCTGCCACGTCGGGGAGCTGAAGGTGGCCGGCGGCCGGGTCCGGCTTCGCGGGCGGCCGGTGGACATCATCTTCCGGCTGTTCCTGATCGAGCACCTGCTCGAGCCGGAGGGACCGGCCCTGATGGACCCGGTGATCGACGCGGCCGCCCGCGGTGAGGTGGCGATGTTCACGCCGCTTGACTCCGAGCTTTTCGGCAGCAAGGCCACGCTCGCGATGGCGTCCGACGACGCCAACCGGCACCTGTTCACCGCGGCCGAGCGTGCTGCCTTCGACCGCATCCTGCCCTGGACCCGGATGGTCCGCCCCGGGCCGGTCACCCTGGAGGACGGCCGCACCGTCGACCTGCTCGACTACGCGACCGGTCACGCCGGCGACCTCGTGCTGAAGCCCACCCTCCTGCACGGCGGTCTCGGCGTGCTGCCCGGCTGGCACCGTGACACCAGCGCCGAGATCTGGCGCGACCGGCTGACCAGCGCGATGGGTGGCCCGTACGTGATACAGCGGCGGATCCGGCCGGTACCTGAACTGTGTCCAGGTGAGGACGGCGAACCGGTTGCCTGGGTCGTCACCTGGGGGGTTTTCACCCGCCCCACCGGCTACGGCGGCGTCTTCGCCCGCGCCTTCCCCGCAGACTCACAGCACGTCGTGCTCAGAGCGGGCACCGGCGCATTCGCTGGCTGCTGCCTGTCTGCCCGGCCCGGACCCGGGCCTGAGGCTCAGGCCTGAGCCTCAGGCCCGGGTCCGGGCTCGGCGAAGTCCGCGGCGGTCCCCACTTTGCGGGTGGGTGACAGGGCGATCCACACCACCGAGATGGGCATGCCGGCCGCGCAGACGAACAACGTCGGCCGCAGCCCAAGGCGCTCGCCGAGCAGGCCGGCCAGCACCGCGGAGAACGGCATCAGGGCACCGATCGCGAAACTGAAGCTCGCGTTCACCCGGCCCTGCAGCGACGCGGGCGTGGCGATCTGGCGCAGCGTCATCATCGCGATGTTCACCGCGACGATGCCGTATCCGGCCACGAAGTACACGCCGGTGAACAGCATCGTGCTCAGCGCGGCCGGCCCGGGTACCAGCGGGATGCCGAGAATGGCGAGTGCCGCCATGGCGTAGCCGGCGACCAGCATCCGCCCGTAGCCGAACCAGGCGACCGCCCGGCCGAGGGTGGCCGCGGCGGTCACCCCACCGACCCCGAACCAGGCGAGGACCAGCCCGATCGCGGCCGCTGACATGTGCATCTCGCGCGCCGCGTAGAGCACGAACAGGGTCAGCTGGAGCTGGGAGAAGAAGTTGAAGACCCCGGCCGAACCCGCGAGCGAGCGGAGCACCGGGTGACGGTAGATGAAGCGCAGGCCGGACCGGATCTCGCCGATCACGCCGCGGAGGCGGGCCGGGGCATTCGCGTCGCGGCCGCGACCCGGAGCGGGCTCGCGAGCGCGGATCCACAGCAGCGACGCGACGGAGACAACGAACGAGCCCGCGTCCACGAGCAGCGCGAACGGCGCTCCGAGCAGGTCCACGAGCGCGCCGCTGAGGGCAGGGCCGCCGACCTGGGAGACCGACGCCGTCGATTGCAGCCTGCTGTTGCCCGCGAGCAGCGCCTCGGCGCTGACCAGGCCCGGCAGGTAGGAGCGGTAGGCCACCTCGAAGACGACGGACAGGGCGCCCTCGGTGAGCGCCACGGCGTACATCACCGGCATGCTCAGCGATCCCGTCCAGGCCAGCACCGGGACCAGGGCGAGCGCGGCGGCCCGGCCCACATCCGCGGCGATCATCAAGACCCGCCTGCGCATCCGGTCGGCCATCACGCCGAAGAACAAGCTCGGACCGCAGTAGGCCAGCAGCCCCGCGCCCGTCATCAGCCCGACCTGGCCCGCGGTGGCGTGCAGGTAAAGCACGGCGGTGAGCGGCAGCGCCAGCTTGGTGACCTCGCTGCCGACCGACGAGACCCCCTGGCCGAGCCAGAGCTTGTTGAAGTCGGCGTGCCGCCGTAACGCGCCGGGCCGCGGCGGTGGCCGGGCAGGCGCCACAGCGGATTCCGCCGGCCGCGCCGCCTCCTCAGCCGCCACCGCCCACCCCGCTGGTTACCAACGTCTGCCTCATCTGCCCGAGGTCGAGACCAGTTCGCCAATGGCCTCGATGGACCTATCCGCACGTGCCAGGACGGCACGTGACGCGGCGGCCTTCGGCCTGTTACCGGGCCGGCCGGCGCGGCGGTGCAAACGTCAGGATACGACGCGGCGGGCGGCGGCACCCCGGGTACGGCCCGGCGGCCACGGTCAGGTGCTGCGGCGGGTGCCGCTGACGCCGCTACGAGCCATCCGGCCCGGTGGTCGCGTCGAGTTCGGCGCCGGACCCGTGGTCAAGCTCGGCGCGGGCGCGGGCACGGCGCTTGCCCTCGTGCATCGCCTGTACCCGGGCGACGGGGATCGCGCGGCCTTCCTCGATCAGGTCGGCGCTGAGCTGCTGCGGCGCGGGCATCAGGGCGGCCCACGGATCGCGGTCGCCGATCAGGCTCACCGCGGTACGCACGGTGAAGTCGGCCGGCTCGACGCGATCAAGCTCGTCCCAGGCCACGGGGAACGACACCGGCGCGCCCGGCCGGATCCGTGGGCTGTACGCCGCCGCCACGGTCGCTCCGCCGGCCCGGGTGGCGTCGAGGAACACCTTGCCCGCGCGCTCCTGAAGTACGTACGCGGTCGTCGCGAGCGCGGGGTCGAGACGCTCGGCGCGCGCGGCGAGCGCGCGGGTGGCCGCGGCCACGTCCTCGGCCGTCACCTGCCCGCCGACCGGCACGAACACGTGCACGCCCTTGGCGCCGCTGGTCTTGACCGCGCCCGCGAGGCCGGCCTCGGCCAGCGCCTGGCGGACGAGCTTGGCGGCGCCGACGGCCGCGCGGAACGCGCCAACGGACGGCGGGTCGATGTCGAGCACGAGGTAGGTGGGGTGACCCCAGTGGCCGACCAGGAACAGCGTCGGGTGGTATTCCACCGCTCGCTGGTTGGCGAACCACAGCAGCGTGCGGCGGTCGTTGCACAGCGCGTAGGACACCTCGCGCTTGGACGCCTCGGCCCACATCGGCACCGTCCGCACCCACGCCGGGGTGTATTTGGGCACGTTCTTCTGCATGAACGGCGCCTGGCCGCGGAGCACCCTGATCACCGACAGCGGCCGGTCCCGCAACTCGGGGATGATGCGGTCCCGCACCGCGTCCAGGTAGTCCACCAGATCCCGCTTGGTCGCCCCCGCCCCTTCGAACAGCGGCTGGCCGAGATTGGTCAGCGATACCCCGTCGCGCACCTCTTCGCTGCTCATCTGGCCACTTTCCCACCGATCCCGCCAGCAGGCGAGGGACCGGCGATCGCCCGGTGCGGCATGATGGCCGTCATGACCGTCGACGTTCGCCCCCAGGTGCTGGTGCGGCGCGCCCGCAAGGACGTCGCAGCCTACATGTTCGACCCACGCCGCGACCTGGAATGGACCGGCGGGATCACCGTCAGCCACGTCGTCACACAAGGCCCGGTC
Source organism: Streptosporangiaceae bacterium (assembly GCA_035260365.1). Taxonomy (GTDB): domain Bacteria; phylum Actinomycetota; class Actinomycetes; order Streptosporangiales; family Streptosporangiaceae; genus DATFVJ01. The sequence goes on along the minus strand of DATFVJ010000246.1, from coordinate 423 downwards.
GGCGAGGGCACGACGGTGGAGCGGTCGGCACGCTTTCTCGGGCGGCGCTTCACCTACCGCTACGTCGTCACCAGTATCGACCCCGACCGAAGCATGGAAATGCGGGTGGACCGGCCCTTCCCCATGACGATCCGCTACGAGCTCGACGACGCCGACGGCGGGACGACGGCGGCGATCCACGCCACCGGGTCGCCCGGGCGGTTCTTCGGCTGGCTGACGCCGCTGATGAGGCGCCAGGTACGCGCGAGCATCGCCGGCGACCTCGCGCGGCTGCGGGACCGCCTGGAGTAGGCCGCCGCTCGCGGTCGGCCGCCCCGGGTCAGGCCGGCATCGCTACCCCCATGGTCGCCGGGCGGACGCCGCCGGCCCGCAGCCGTCACCTGTACAGATCCCGTTCGGCGGTGAAAGTCATCGGCGGGGGGG
>DATFVJ010000245.1:0-3917 GCA_035260365.1 Streptosporangiaceae bacterium | reverse complement strand
GCACGTCGAGGGCGCCGTCCGGGTTGCGGGAAAGCTGCCTGGCCACCTCGGCGGCCAGCCCCGGTTCGAGGCCGCGGGCGTGGTAGAGCGCGGCCAGCTCGGCCTGTTCCGCGCCCGGGCTCCGTTGGTGCTCACGGCGTTCCACCTCGATCTCCGCGAGGGCCAGCTCCGCCTGCGAAGCGACAGAGACGTACTCGCCCGCAGCCATCGAGAACGCGCCCGCGCCGAGGCCCGCGATACCCGCGAGCACGATCGCCGTGGTGTTGGAGTGACTGCCGGCCGCGACACCGGTGATGAGCGCGAAGTTCGAGACCAAACCGTCCATGGCGCCGAACACGGTGGGCCGCAGCCAGCCACCGGTGACATCACGATGGGTGTGATGGATCTCCGACCGGCCGGGGAAACTCAGCTCCGAGGTCGAACTCACGTCACGCCGTCCCTTCAGTGAGCTGGCGCACGACAGCGGCGCCCGCTCGATCGTGATGCTCACTCAGCGTCTGATGTCCGACCAAAGAATATGCCTCTCCGGGGTTGACAGGTAACTCAGCGTAAAAGACACTTAGGTCTACCTAACTCTTATTAGGTAAGCCTTACCTAATTGATCGGCCTGCCCTTCCGGCGGGATGCCCGCACCGCAAAGGGAGGACGTTGATGTCCGCACGGCGCTTAGCGTTAGCGATTGCGATACTCGCGGCGGCCGGCCTGCTCACCGGCTGTGATAACGCAGGTGCGGCCGGGCCGGGCGCGGCGATCACGGTCTACAACGGCCAGCACGAGCAGACCACGGACGCTCTGGCCGCCGCGTTCACCCGGCAGACCGGAATCAGGGTGAAGGTCAGGTCGGACTCCGAGGACGTGCTCGTGCAGCAGATCGAGCAAGAGGGCCGGGCTTCGCCCGCGGACGTGGTGTTCACCGCGAACGCGCCCGCGCTCGAGGTGCTGCAGGAAAGGCACCTGCTTGCGCCGCTGCCGGCGGCGACGCTGGCCGCCGTGCCTGCCGCGTTCGACTCGGCGCGCGGCGACTGGGCCGGGGTGTCGGCCCGGGTGAGCGTGCTCGTGTACAACACGCGCGAGGTCAAGGCGGGCGAGCTGCCGGCCTCGGTGCTGCAGCTCGCCTCGCCGCGCTGGAGCGGCAAGCTGGCGATCGCGCCGGGCGAGACCGATTTCCAGCCGGTGGTCACGTCGATCGCCGTCGCCTACGGGCAGCGGGCCGCGCTGCGCTGGCTGCGCGCGATCAGGGCCAACGCCGCCGGTCACGTGTACCCGGACAACGAGACGGTCACCGCCGACGTGAACTCGGGTCAGGCCCAGATCGGCATCATCAACCACTACTACTGGTACCGGCTCAGGTACGAGATCGGCGCGGGGCGGATCCACTCGGCGATCGCGTCTTTCGCGCCCGGAGATCCCGGCTGCGTCCTCGACATCTCCGGCGCGACGGTCCTCGCGTCGAGCAGGCACAGGTCTGCGGCGCAGCGGTTCGTCGCGTTCCTCGTCGGCAAGCAGGGACAGCAGATCATCGCCCGCGGCGACAGCTTCGAATACCCGGTCGGCTCGGGCGTGCGCACGAGCCAGGGGCTTATACCGTTCGGCCAGCTGCGCCCGGACCCAAGCGGCGTCGCCGCCCAGGGCGACGGGTCGCTCGCACTGAACCTGCTGCAGCAGGCGCAGCTACTGTGAGCGGCCTGCCCGCTGCCGCGGCAGGCCACGGCACCCCGCCAATCCAACGCCCCCCGCAAATCCCACGCACCCCGCGCACTCTGCGCGCCAGGCGCACGCTGCGTACCAGACGCGCGGGCGGACACCGCGTTCCGCGCGTCGTGGCCGGCACCGGCCTGCTCGTGGCCGGCGTATTGGTGCTGCCCCTGGTCTTCCTGATCAGCGAGGCGGCCCAGGTTGGCCGCGCGCAGGTGATCCGGTTGATGCTGCGTCAGCTGACCGCCACGCTGCTCCTCAACACCATCGAGCTCACCGTCATGGTCACCGCCGCGTGCGCCGTGATCGGCGTCGCGTGTGCCTGGGTCGTGGAGCGCACGAACCTGCCGGGCCGCCGGGTATGGGCCACCCTGGTCGTGCTGCCGGTGGCCATGCCCGACTTCGTGGTCGGCTACGCGTGGACCTCCGCGGCCCCGGCGATCCGCGGCCTCGCCGGCGCGGTACTCGTCATGACGCTCAGCGTCTACCCGCTGGTGTACCTACCCGTGGCAGCGAGCCTGCGGACCGCAGACTCGACGCTGGAAGAGGTCGCGCGCTGCCTCGGCCACGGCCGCGTCAAGGTCTTCCTGCGCGTCACCCTGCCGCAGATCCGCACGGCGCTGTTCGGCGGCTGCCTCGTGGTCGCGCTCGCGCTGCTCGCGGAGTACGGTGCGTTCGAGATCGTCGGCTTCCAGACCTTCACCACCGAGATCGTCACGGAGTTCCGGGTCGCGTTCGACTCCGCGGCCGCGTGCGCGCTGTCACTGGTCCTTGTCGCGCTCGGTATCACCGTCCTCGCGGGTGACGCGCTCATGACCGCGGCGAAGCGGACCGGGCGCCGCGGCGCGCACGGGACCAGGCCCCCGCGGCGTTACCGCCTTGGCGTGGCCACCCTGCCGGTCGTGGGCGGGTTCGCCGTTCTCGCCGGCGCCGCCGTCGCCGTGCCCGTGACGATCATCGTCTACTGGATGATCCAGGGTCAGCGCTCCTCGCTGCCGTCTGCCTCCATCGCCGCCGCGGCGGCGGGCACCGTCGCCTACAGCCTGCCCGCGGCGGCCGTGGCGACCGTGGCCGCGCTGCCGGTCGCGCTGCTCGCGGTCAGGTACCGCAGCCGCGGCGCGGTCCTGCTCGAACGCGCCACCTATCTGGTGCAGGGCCTGCCGGGACCGGTGATCGCACTGAGCTTTGTCTTCTTCGCCGTGCACTACGCCATCGGGATCTACCAGAGCCCGGAACTGCTCGTGGCAGGCTACGCCGTCCTGTTCTTCCCGCTGGCGCTGATCGCGGTACGCGCGGCCCTCACGCACGCCCCGCCGCAGTTGGAGGAAGTGGCGCGCTCGCTCGGCCGCCGCCCGGCCGCCGCGGCGCTCCGGGTCACGGTGCCGCTGATCGCGCCCGGCCTCGCCGCCGCGTTCAGCCTCGTCTTCCTGTCGGCCGTCACCGAGCTGACGACGACCCTGATCCTCATTCCCACGGGCGCGCATACCCTCGCCACCGCATTCTGGGCGCAGCAGTCCAACACCTCGTACGCCGCCGCGGCACCGTATGCCGGGCTGCTCGTGCTCATCGCGGTCGTCCCCGGCTACGCGCTCGGCCGCTACCTCGACCGCGCGCCGGTCACGGGTGCCGGGCGCGCCGCCAGCCCGGGGGGCCCACCCCCCGTACCCCCCGCATTGGGGTGGAGCCCCCCGGGCCAGCAGCGCACCGGCCAGGCCGGACCGCCCACCGCAACCCCGGTAAGGATTGGTGCCCAATGACCCGGCTTTCCGTCTCGACGCTCCATCACGCCTACGGGCCCCAGCCGGTGCTTCGTGGCCTGAGCCTGGAGGTGCCGCCCGGCGCCGTCACGGCCATTCTCGGCGCCTCTGGCAGCGGCAAGACGACCCTGCTGCGGGTGATCGCCGGTTTCGAGCGCGCGCGCAACGGCATCGTGCGGCTCGGCGAGACCACGGTCGACGACGGCCGCCAGTTCGTGCCGCCGCACCGGCGGCGGATCGGGTATGTCCCGCAGGACGGCGCGCTGTTTCCTCACCTCAGCGTGCTGGCCAACATCGGCTTCGGGCTGCCGCGCCGCGGCCGGGCGGCCAGGGCTCGCGTGCTCGCCGACCTCGTCGGGCTGGCCGACCTGGTGAGACGGCGTCCGCATGAGCTGTCGGGCGGCCAGCAGCGACGGGTCGCGCTGGCCCGTGCGCTGGCCATCCGGCCCGACCTGGTGCTGCTCG
>DATFVJ010000244.1:0-3221 GCA_035260365.1 Streptosporangiaceae bacterium | reverse complement strand
GCCGGCGCGTCTGGTGCCCCGCCACGCCGGTACGGCGCCGCCGACGATGCGGCGCGGTTCTGGCCGCAGGCCCTGCGGCCTGAACCAGAGGAACGCGACGATAAGCAATCCGATCGCGACCCACTGCAGGGCGGGGACCAGGCCCGGGCGGCCGAACGACGACGGGATGAACCTCGTTGCCTCCTCAAAGCCGACCGGCACGAGGATGGCGCCGAGCACGGCGCCCCGGTGGTTGCCGAGCCCGCCGATGATCACCGCGGCGAAGAGCACGATCGTCTCCGCGTACGTCCACGCGCCGGGCGCCCAGGTATTGATGAACCCGACCAGGACGGCGCCGCTGAGCCCCGCGATGGCGCCGCCGAGCACGAGCATCGTCGTGCGCTGGGACAGCAGGTTCTTTCCGAGCGAGTCGGCGACCACGTCGTTTTCCCGCATCGCCCGCAGCGACCGCCCGTACGGCGACTCGGTGATGCGCCTGAGGAACAGGTAGACGAGCACGGCCAGGGCGATCGCGCCGGCCGCGTAGGCGAGCTGGTAGTTCACGGACTGCGGGTTGAACGAGTTCTGCAGGGGCGCGGGGATCAGGGACAGGCCCGCGTCGCCGTTGAAAAGGGGCCGGTAGTCGGTGACAAGCAGGTTCACCATCACCGCCGTGACGAGCAGGCCGATGGCCGCGAAGTCGCCGCGCAACCGCCGGCCGACGAGGAAGGTGAAGGGAAGCGCGATCAGGCCGCCGACCAGTGCCGCGCCGATCCACGGGATCGGGAAGGGCAGGTTCCAGCCGCCCAGGTAGGTCTGGAAGGCGCCGTTCGCCTGGTCGGAGGGCATCGACAGGAGCGCCGCGGTGTAGGCTCCCGCGGCCTGGAAGATGATGAAGCCGAAGTTCGTCACGCCTGCCACGCCGAACTGCTGGCTCAGCCCGAGGCAGGCCATCGCGTCCACACCCGCGTAGATCAGCAGGTTGGTCAGGTAGAACAGCGTGGCGTTGTTCACTCGTCCTGGTTTCCCTTGTCAGCTTCGTGCGCCGAGTATGCCCGTCGGGCGGAATGCCAGCACCGCCAGCAGGATTGCGAAGGCGATGACGTCTTTGTACGAGGGATTGATGTACGCGGCGCTAACCTCGGTGCTGATGCCGATGACGGCCGCGCCGAGCATCGCGCCGTAGGGCTGGCCAGGGCCGCCGAGGAACACGGCGGCCAGGATGAGCACCAGGAACAGGTCGGTGCTGGTGGCGCCGAAGCTGCCGGTGTTGATGGCGAAGACCGTGCCTGCGATGCCGCACAGGGCACCGGTGAGCGCCCAGGTGAGGGTGATCACGCGGTCGGTCCTTATCCCGCAGTTGCGTGCGAGTGTGCGGTTGGCCGCCGTCGCCCGCATCGCCTTGCCCGTCCGCGTGTAGCGCAGCAGCGCGTGGATCCCGAGCATCGCCGCCACGCTCATGGCGATGATCACAAGTTGCGCGAGGGTCAGCTGCAGGCCGCCCGCGTGCAGCGTCCGGCCCTGGTTCATCGCGTAGGAGACGTTCGTCGGGCCGGCTATCGCCTGCGTGCCGAACTCGATGACCAGGGCCATGCCAAGCGAAACGATGACGAGGGTGATCGGCGAGGTGCCGCGCCGCTGGAACGGGGTGTAGATGGCGCGGTTCAAGAACACCGACAGGACGGCGCCGGCCATCGCGGCGCCGACGATGGCCAGCCAGATCGAGACACCGGCCTGGTTGACCAGGTACGCAACGAACGCCCCGGCGATCATGACACCGGCGTAGGCGAGGTTGAGCACGTCGGTGACGGCGAACTGCATCGTGAAGCCCATGGACGCGATCGCAAGCACCGCGGCCGTGACGATGCCGAAGCCGACCGAGGCAAGGAAGATGCTCATGGGCGGCTCACCGCCACAAGCCGGGAGTGCCCGCATCGCGCACCGGTGCCACGCCGCGTAAGCCGTTCGGGATATTTGCCCTTAACGGCTTGCGCGGGCGTGTCACGCACCCGGTCGGTGGCTGCGCCTCCGGTCACGGCGCCATCGCGCGGATCTGGTCGGGGCTCAGGTTGGCGACCACGCTCACCTGGCCCGATGGGCTGTAGGTGTCGATCTGGAAGATGCCGGTCGAGTCGTGGTAGCTGTCGAAGCTGGTCGGCCCGCCGGGGCCTTCGTAGCGGATGGCCTTTCCTGCCTTGAGCGCCGCCGCGCCCTGCGCGAAGGAGTACACGACCTCCGCGCCCGGCGTGCCGTTGCCGATCGTCACGAGATCCTGCTTGTACACGCTCGGGTTGGTGCTGTTCGACTTGATCATCGCAAGCGCGGCGAGGTTGATCCCGTCGTACAGGTGCACGGCCCCCGGCGCGGTGAGGTAGGTGTTGAAGTTACCCGTGTTGCCGACCTTGCCCTTCTCCGCGAGCAGCGCCTGGCTGAACGCGGTGTACGCGGGCCCGCTCGTCTCGGTGACGAGGTTGTCCGCGGAGAAGTTGGCGGACAGGGTCGAGGCGCCGACCGCGGCGGAGACGGACTTGTACCAGTCGGGGGAGATGGTCGCCGAGGTCCCGATGACCGGGATCAGCTTGCCGCCGTTGAGCTGCTTCACCTCGGACAGGAACGTCGCCTCGGCCGGGCCGAGTGCCTCGGTGAGGATCACATCCGGGTGCGCGGCGACGATCTTCGCCGCCTCGGTGCGGAAGGTGGTCGCGTGCAGGTCGAGTGTCTCGTTGGCGGCTAGCTTCATGCCGGCCTTGTTGATCGCGCCGATGGCGGGCTGCACGAACGTCTGCGACCCGATGTCGTTGCCGAACGCGAGCGCGATGTTCTTGTAGCCCTTCTGCTGTGCCATCGCGAGCATGGCGTAAGACTCTTCGAGGTCTGGCGGTACCAGCCGGTAGAAGTAGTCGAAGTGAGTGCTGTCGAACTCCGACTGGCCGGTCATGCAGAACGAGACCATCTTGTTCGCATTGATGATCGGCACCACCGCGGCCGCTTCGTCCGACGTGCAGCCGATCACGAGCGCGAGATTCGAGGTGGTCGCGAACATCTGCCTGGCGGCGGGCACGGCGTCCGCGGGGTCACCCCGGGTGTCCACCTGTTTGCAGGTCAGCTTGTGGCCAAGCACCCCGCCGGCGTTGTTGATGGCGGTCGTCGCGCCCAGGCACGACGCGAGGTATGTCGGGCCGAGCGCGGCGTCCGGCCCGGTGAACGGTGACAGGTCGGCGACGGCGAGTGCCGCCTTGGAC
>DATFVJ010000243.1:0-12943 GCA_035260365.1 Streptosporangiaceae bacterium | reverse complement strand
TGCCGATCAGTTCGATAAGGCCGAGCACGACCAGCAGCGCGGCGGCGATCACGATGGTCACTGCGGCGGTCGGGCGGCCCCAGAAGACAAAGACCAGCGCGGCCAGCGCGACCGCCCCGAGGCGCAGGGCGCGCCGGTGCGCATAGGTCCACCTGCCGACCGGTCCGGTGGACAGGCCGGCGGATTCGCCGCCGCGGCGCAGCCAGCCGAAGCCGGAGGAAAACGCCGACCGGGTCGCCGCCGCTGCTGCGGACGGCCCGGTGAAGAACGCGCCGACGGCCACGACCAGGCCCACCACCAGCAGGGTGCGAAGCGCGGTGCGGATGAACCTGACCAGGATGTCGAAGGCGGCAGCGGCCGCGTCAGCGGGCAGCACGCTGGCGGGCACGCTGTTCAGGTAGACAATCCGGGCGATCGCCAGGCCGGCGCCGAGGACCAGCATGGACGCGGCGAACCCGAGCCCGGCGCCGATCAGCGCCCGCCGGTGACCCCGGGCGGCGAGCACACCAAGGGCGAGCAAGACGAGGGTCAGGATCGGCAGCACGATCTTCAGGTCGTTGATGAGCCGGTAGCCCTTCTGGGCCTTGACCAGGTCCTTGGACGGGAACAGCGCGAACGTGGTGTGGACGGTGGGAATCTTGTTCACGACCGTCAGCCCGCGCGCGGCCAGATCCTGCTTGGCGACGGCCACCAACGGCGCCAGGTCGAGGGTGACCTGACCGTTGCTGACCCCGACGGCGCCGAGGCCGGCGCCGCGGCCCGACAGCGCCGCGACGAGCGCCTGATGCGACACCCGGTTCACCTGCGTCCACGCAGCCGCCATCCGTGGACCGGTGATGATCTTGTAGACGTGGCTGTGCACGAATCCCTGGACCCCACTCGCGAGCGAGCCGGACAGCCCCTGCAGCAGCCCGCCGATCCGGGGCAGGCCCTTTTGCGACAGTTCGGCGGCTGCCTGGCCGGTCAGCCCCTTGACATTTATCTGGGTGACGATCTCGTTGGTGATCTTGTTGGTGAGGGCGTTCTGGATTGCCGGATCCTTGATCAACGGCGCCATGTTGGCGACGTACCTGCCCGTGTCGGACACCTGGTTCGCCGTCCACACCCCCAGCACAGACAGAGGCGCAAGCACGCAGCCAAGGATGATCAGCACCGCCGCGACCGGCGTCCGCCAGTGGCCCCGCACGCGAACCCTCCGCTTTTGGTGCTCCGTACCGGAACGCCCAACGCGCGGGGGGCCCGATGCTGAGCTCGCGCCGGAACTCGGGTCGTGGCTCGCGGGCGTCTGCCGCTCGCCCCCGATGGTGTCGGACACCGGCTACCTCCTGCCCGCGCGCGTTCCCCCTGCCACATCCCATTGGAACGTCCAGACCTTATATGCGCAGCTTGGCCGGGCCGGCACGGATCTGCGTCACCCACAGAGGGTGGGCGTTTCTGGTATCTGGGTAGGTGCTGGGACGCCGGGGATGTTCGGTGCATGACCGAGGTGCCTGCCCGTGGCTTGAACGGCGGCTCCGCATGGCCGTACGAGCCGGGCTCACCAGGGCAGCCCAGTTACCTACCCCTCACGGGGAGGCGGCACGTCCACACGCGGGCCACGGCGGGCATGGACGGGCTCACCCCAGGTGGGTGAGGACATACCGGGTAATGACCGGGCGTTGCAACCACGTCGCGGAGGTGGGTGACTCATCGTGAGTTCACGTTGCTCTACGACATCGAGCCGCGAAGCGGAAATGCTGGTGCGGACGCGCCGGGAAGCTGGCGGCCGGGAACTGCGGGGGCTCGCATGGCGCATGGGCATCAGCCCGTAACCGGCAACGTTCAATTTCCTGAACCTATGCGCTGGCTGCGCTCCTCGTTTTGGTTGCCCAATGTAGATACGCGCGATCAAAGGGTAACCAGCATGGCGGATATACAGGATCTGGGCGCGGACGAGTTGGAGAAGCTCGCCGCCGAAACGCGCCGACGACTTGGCCGCCGACCCCATCCGGGCCGCACCGCCGGCACCGTCGCACAGCGCGTGGCCAGGATGATCCCGCCGGAAGTGGCCGCGAGCGTGATGTCGTGCGGCGGCAGCAAGGTCCTGGTCCGCCGGAGACCTAGTTGATCTTGAACGCGGGCATCGGCCGGTCGCTCACTGACGCGCCGAGATCGTGCAGATTCAGGCAGGCGGAGCTGACGCCTTTTAGCTGGTTCCGTATTAAGCTGGTGAATAGCAGTAAGTAGGGCACGGGGGCAAGCTCGTAGGCACTGGGGGCGGGGATGACAACGGGTGTGGCGGCGCAGCTGCCGTTTACCGGGCTGACGGGGACTGGCACGAACACGACACGCTATCTATGCGTGGCAGCTCATATTAATGAGGAATTCGCCGACGAGACCATCGCGGAACTGGCCGACGCCGAGCTGAGAGCCGTCGCCACATCCACCGATGTCGACCTGTGCCCGGTGTTGCGGCATGCGGTCGCCGCGCGGCGACAGCATCAGCGGCGAGATCTCACGCTGGCCCTGATCTGGATCCTGACCCTGGTGATCGTCCCGCTGTGGGCGATCGTCTGCACGGTTGCCGTCGCATTTGTCGCTCCCGTCGCACAGAGAGCACTCGTTTCACGACGAATCCCGTATCTGGTGATGGGCCTGAAATGGCACCTTGCCATCCGGGCCGTCGGCGCGTTTATCGGCATATTGGCGCTGGTGGGGTTCATCGCGATCATCATCAGCCCCGGCTATACCAGTAATCTGGGGCTGGACTGGCTCACCGGCGCGTTCCCCTTCGTCCCGCTGCTAGCTCCGCTCGCCTGGCTCGCGATGTATGGCGTGGTGGTGCATCACCGGTTCCTTGATCGTCGCGTCGTGATTGGTGCGCTCGGGCCGGATCACCCCCCGCTGCAGCGTATGTCTGACGCTGACTCACCCCGGCTCGCGGCGCGTCTGGCCGCGATCGATTCGGCCCAGCGGGGCAATGTAACTATCTACAGCGACTCGCCGTTCATCGGCTTCGGGTCGCCGGTACGCGGCTGGTCCTTCGCGCTGCCGCTGCTGGCCAAGCGTGGCAACGGCCTGGGGTCACGCCGCGATGGCAAAAAAATTACTTTCTTCACCGTCGATGAGCTGACCAAGCATATAAAGGATCGGCTGGGCAAGATTTCCACGAGTAGGCCCATAGGGAGCCTGAACGGACACAGTGATCGTCTGCCCGGGCTTCGGGTAGAAGACCGGGTCTTCGTCAACGGCAGAGCGCTCTATGAGTATCCGCTGCTCCTGCCCGACCGCGAGCACGTTCCCGTAGCCAATCTCGGGCCGGAAGAACTCACCCTGCTCGCGCTCAACCCGACCGGCGCCGCGCGCCGTTACCTGTGCGTGCACATGCCCTCGTGGGACGGAGACGTGACGTCGAGCACCTTCCTGCACTTCTCAACCACGGGGAGCACGCTCTACCTGGACTGCCACCGCACGGTTCTCGGCCCACCGCATTCTTGGTACCAGGATCCGGACCGGCTCGCGCACGCTGGGCCGACCACCCGGCGAAAGCTCTATCTCTTCGCCGAGGGCGTCTACGTGCTCTTCTCGACGGCGTGGACGGCACCGGGCCGCTTCACACGGCACCTAATAACTGAAATTTACGGGGACAGACGCCGCGCAAGGATCCGCCGCCTAGCTCGCGAAGACCTTGATTTCGACTACGGAGCAAGGTTGAGTGTCCGTGAAAGGGCTCTTGACAAACATTACCACGACTATTTTCAGCCCGCGGACGCGGACAAGTACCTGAAGGTCGTGGAGCGTAATGTGGTGGCAGCTACTTTGGACTTCCTCGACGATCACGGGGTCGACACCGCAGAGTTCCGTAACAGCCAGCTGCTCCTCCTCAACCAGGGAATTCTGCAGACCGGAGGGATAAGCGTCGTACACAATCAGGCGGTTGGCGCAGGATCGAACGCGATTCAGCAAGCCGCGAGCGGTCTATAGTGAATTTCAGGCGAGAACTAGGCACGTAGAGAAGGTCACGATATGTCCGATGAATTTCCGCTGAGCCCTGTCAACGAGGGGATACAGCAATCAGGCGGCATATCTATTGCTGGAACCCAGGCGGTCGGACATGGTGCGCGGGCGTATGGCGTGGCGCCCGCTGAAGCTGATACCGCAGCCCTGCTACGGAGCCTGCGGGAGCTAATCGGCGCGCACCGCGCGGAGGTGCTCGACCCTGCCGCGGCCGACGACGTGCTCGCCACGTTCGCCGAAGAACTGGCCGAGGAGCCCGCGGACCCAGGCGCGCTTGCGCGTATGCTCGATCGCCTGAACCGGCTGGTTGTGCCGTTTGGCCCGCTCGCAACGGCCATCGGCGACATCGCAGAGGCCTTCCGCGCCGTCGTCGGTCACTAGCCCGGACAGCGCCGCGCGGGACCTTGAGCGCGCGTTCGGGAAGGGGTGGCTGCGGTGAGCGAGTACACCTACCGCTCGGCGCTCATGTCAGACCCGGCCCAGGCCCGCGGTCGGCGCGACTCCCGCCTTCCTGAGCCGCATAACGCCACGAGAGGTGAGGTCGGCCTGCGGCAGCGTGGTGATGGCCCAGGCCATGGCGTCCTCCTCCGCGAGGCCGAACACGGGCCGCTCGGCCTCGGCGCCGAGCCGGGCCATCGCCGACGCGATCGCCTGAGCCGATATGCCCAGCGAGCCGACAATTGCGGCAATGGACGTCCAGACCTTGGCGGCGCCGCCGAGGTAGGTGACAGCCAGGTACAAGCTGGCGACCAGTGCGGCGCCCACCAGGAACAGCGCGACCCAGTAGTGCTGGAGTATCTTGCGCCCGATCGCCGCCGAGCGGCGCAGCGCCGCCTCTCCCGCCGCCACGTAAGCCTCGGGACTGAGCAGTCCCGAGGTCGATCGCGCACCGACAAGGAGCGTTAGCCAAAGATCGCCCTGGGGGAGCAGGTATTCGTACATTTTTTCCGCGAACCGCTCTTTATCGCCCTTCTTCAGCCGCGTCCGCGCCGAGGTACTCACCGTCACCGCGGCCAGCTCGCTCCAGCGCCCCATCGACGCGGCGACGATGGAAGCAGCGTGCTGCGGAAATTGCGTGGCTAACGTTTCCAGCCATTCCTGCAGCTTTGCGATCCGGCCGTGCGCCAGCTGCCTGGCCAGCGCATTCACCGACGATTTCGGATCGCCGGTATCGGCTGTGGGCCGGGGGGGATTCGCGGTGTCGCGGAGCGCACGGCCGAGCTCGTAGGCCATCTCGGGCTCTGGCCCGGCGGCCGCCAGCGCGTCAAGGAGCGCCAGGTTCAGGTGCTCCAGCTTGGTCTTGAGGTCAGGTGCCTTGACATCCATCCGGGGGACCCCGGCCGGCAGCCCCGCGTCTGCGCACGCCGGGACGGCGGCCAGGCGCTTCAGCAGGTGGTTCAGCCGGCCGAGTTCAAGTGCCCGGCGCTCGTCGGCCGGCAGTTCGTTCACAGTCGGCAGTTGCGAGCCGTCGGTATGTGCCGCCGGGACGTTCCCGTAGAGAACCGCCATCGTCCAGCCCATGTGCAGCGCAAGCTGCGCAGCCGTGAGCGGTTCGGCCGCGATCCCGGCGGTCACCAGCGGCGCGGTGCCGGTCGCCGGATCGGCGACGGCGACGTTGCTCTGCGGCGGTACAGGCTGCTGTTCGTGTGGGTCAGTCACGTGTGGTCCCCTCCCAAGCACGGCCGGATGAGCCGCGGCCGCGCAGCCCGCCCCGATCAATCAGGCCTTGAAACTGTGTATAGCACGGGCCTGATTTGCGGCCGGGGCACTGACATCGAAACGTTGCCAACCTTGCGCCCCGGTGAGCCCGGCTCGGCGCCCACCTCGTGCCCGGGCGGGAACCTCGCGGCCGGCTCGTCATCGCCACCACGGCCGGGCCGGGCTGGGCAGCGATGGAGGCGTCAGGAAGTGCGGCGGATTGGTGAAGTCGAGCGCGTCAAGCGGGTCGACCGCCTCCGCGTCGCGTCTGGTGAGCGGCGGGAGGTTCCACTTTCGTTCAATGAGCTTCAGGATTGACGTGTGGTCATAGACCTGTTCGGTCACGTAGCCGGGCTTGGCGTACGGTGAGACGATGACCGCCGGCACGCGGAAGCCCAAAGTGTCGTAGGCGGCGGGGCCGGCGTCGGCCATCTCGATCTTTTTGCCCAGACTCGTAAAGCGCAGCAGCCGCAGCAGAAAAAAGCTCCGCAATGGGCTTGCGCCGCTCACGTCGTCGGGCTCGGTGGCCTTGGGCGGTGGCACATGGTCGTAGTAACCGCCGTGCTCGTCGTACAGCCAGATCAGCAGGGTCTTCGGCCATCCTCTGCCGTTCATCACGGCATCGATGACTTTGGCCGAAAAGCCCTCACCGGCCTGGACGTCTTGCGGGTTCTCTTCGGAACACCGGCCGAAGTCAGGGTCGACGATGCTGACGGACGGCAGCCTGCCGATCCTGGCGGCGCGCCAGAACTGATCGATGGACCGCAGGTGGTTGACCGAACGCAGGAATCCAAGCGGATAGAGGTCGGCGGTGGCCTGCAACTTGCTCTGCACGGCCGGGATCAGCTGCGGCAAAAGGCTGGCCACGAGCCCGCCGAGCACCCGGAGGAAGTTCAGCCCCCACGCGTGGGACAGCCGCCTCCAGTTGACCCGGATGCGCGCCAGGTGATGGTAGTTCACCCACGAGATGCCGTGGGCACTGAGGAGGTCGAAGATGGTGCCCTTGGCGGGGTAGTCGACCATGGCGAAGGGCAGGTCGTCGATGAGCCCGTTGGCGGTGCCCGCGATAAGGAACCGCCTGTTCGGGAACGTCGGGCCGAGACAGGAGGAAAACCACCTGGTCGCGAGCGGGAACGTCTGGGCCAGCCCGTGATAGAAGGGCAGGTCCGCCGCGGTCCAGTAGGTCATTGCCACCGACGGGTCCTGTCCGGGGACCAACTGCTCGATGCTCCGGACGAAACCCTCGCACGAAGCCCCGGCGGACTGGATGTGGCATGCGTGCCAGCTCTGGGTCGGCGCGCCTTTGCGCTGCTTCGTGCCGGCGAAGCGCCGCATCCGGACGACGGTGCCGTCAGCCGCGCGGTTCACCGAGGACGGCACGCCCTGATCGTCCAGCGGCAGGCCGTCACCGCGGCCGGCCAGCATCCCGAGGTAGTTGTCGTACGAGTGGTTCTCCATCATCAAGATGACGATGTGATCGATCTCCGGCAGGCCGTCGGTCCCCATCACCGCCGCTGGCATCGGCCGGGCAGCCGGATCTACCCCACGCCGCCTGAGCCGCCGCCGGGCCGCCGCTCCCTCGATCCTCTTCAGCACCACGCCAGCTTGCCAGATTCAACGCCCACGAGTCTCGTGCGGCGCACCGGTCGAGCCAAGAAACGGCCACCACGTGCGGGGCCGCCCGCGTTCTGTCGTAGCGTTCTCGCCGAGGGCAAGCTGGCGGCGGCCGCGGGTGACAAGTACGTCAACGTCCTCGGCGCCGAGGTCGCACGGCAGTGCCTCGAGGCGGGCGTGCTCGACGAGATCCTCGTGTGCATCGCGCCCGTCCTGCTCGGCGACGGCGTCCGGCTGTTCGGCCGCCCGGGCGGGCCCAGCGTCAAGCTCGAACGCCTCAGCCTGACCCAGGCGCCGCTGGCGACGAACCTCTGGCTGCGCGTCGCGGAACGCAAGACGAGCGGCCACGCCTGGCCCAGTAGGCTGGGCCGGTCCGCGCGTGGCGAACGAGCTTCACGGCACACAGGAGAAGCGCTGAGGAGTCTGATGGCCGAGTTGGTCGAGGCGGGGATGCTCTCGTACTGGCTGGTGCGGCGCCGGCAGCGGGCGGTGCGGCGCCACCTCAGGGGACGGGTGCTCGACTTCGGTTGCGGCGTCGGCACCCTGGCCGAGATCTGTGACCCAGCGGACTACGTCGGCGTCGACATCGATCCACGGAAGATCGAAATAGCCCGCCGGGACCGCCCGCGGTACCGCTTCGAGACCGCCGTTCCCGAGGCCGAACGGTTCGATACCGTCGCGGCGCTTGCGTTCGTCGAGCACGTGCGTGATCCGGCCGGATACTTGCGCCGTTTCGCCGGCCTGCTCAACGCGGGCGGCCAGGTGGTGCTCACCACGCCGCATCCGTCGCTGGAATGGGTGCACACGACGGGCGCGAGGATCGGCCTGTTCAGCCACGCCGCGCACGACGAGCACGAAGACCTGATCGACCGCCGCCGGATGGCCGAACTGCTCGCGGGCACCGGCATGGGCCTGGCCGTGTACCGCAGGTTCCTGTTCGGCGCCAACCAGCTGTTCGTCGTCACCTCCCGCGCCCGGGCGGCAGCGCCCGATCGGTAGCGGCCCAGGCAAAGGGCGTGATGGGACGGAGGATTACAGCGGCTTCGGCCGCGGCGTCAGGGCGCCGCGTGAAACGCGGCGAAGATGATCGAGGTGATCCGCTCCGCCATCTCGGCTCTCGGCATCTTCACGCCCACGCTGAGCAGGTAGTTCACCCGTTCGAGCATCATCAGGCAGGCGAGGGCGGTGAGCTCGGAGTGGGCCGGCGGCGGAACTTCGCGCAGGTGCCCTGGCTGTCCACCGCGTTCCGGCAGCAGCGGCCGCTGCGGCCGGGCCGGCTGTTCCTTGACATCGGTCATGCCCTGCGTGATCGCCTCCGACAGGCGGAAGAGCAGCTGCAAACCGGAGGTGAAGAAGTCCTTGCCGATCACGTCGGCCTGGCTCAGGATGCGGATCACCGTGGCGTGGGTGGCGTAGGCATCGCAGAACCGCTGCACCCAGTGCCCGAGGGCCGCGCGGCCCGCGTCGTCGGGAGTGACGCGCGGGAACTCGGCGGCGATCACCTCCATGTCGTGCAGTGCATCTCTGGCGAGCGCCTTGAACAGGTCCTCCTTGTTGGCGAAGTACAAGTAGAAGGTGCCATGTGAGGTCCTGGCCGCCTTGACCACATCGTCCACCCGCACCGCGTGGAAGCCCCGCTGATCGAACGCGTCGCGCCCGGCCTCGAGAAGCTTGCGCATGGTCGCACGGCCCTGCGCCCGGAGTTCGCGTTCCCGCGCTGGAGCGCCTCCGCCGAGCGAGGCCTGTGGCTGCCTGGCACTGCGTGCGCCGCGGCTGGCTTTCTGAGTCATGTCCGCGAGACTAGCCTGTTCGGTAGTGACCATGCCCTGTACCCGGGGCCGCGGGCCAGAACGAGCCGGCCGGAGGAGCCGTAATGTTGCGCACCCTCGCCGCCGAGGCAGCACGCCGGTTCGGCGAGCGGCTGTCGTTCGCCGCCGAGTCCGCGGGAAGCCCGCAGCTCAGCTACGCCGACCTGGACCGGCTCTCCGACGAGGCCGCCGCGGGATTCGCGCACCGCGGCGTGCTCCCCGGCGACGTGATCGCCGTCGTCCTGCCCACCACGCCGGAGTTTCCTGTCTGCTACCTCGGCGCGGTCAAGATCGGCGCCATCGTCGCCGGGCTTGACCCGCGCTGGCCGGCCGGTCTGCTCGACCGGCTGGCCGAACTGCTGCGGCCGACGGTGACCGTCGCGCCGTTCGGCCTGAACATCGGGCCGGGTCCGGACGGCGATCTGGTCAGGGTCGCGCTGGCCACCGACGGCCGCGCGATCCTGGCCGGGTTCCGGCGGGCGGAGCCACCGCCGCCACCGCTGCCGCCCGATCCCGCCCGTCCGGCCGTGATCGCTTTCACCTCGGGACGTACCGGTGTGCCGCGTGGCGCGGTGTTCGGGGTCAGCCAGCTCGACGCGATACGGGCGGCCGAGGCGGGCGATCTGTGGGGCGGCAGCGTCGGGAACATCGTGCTCACGGCGATCCCACCCGCCCACTACAGCTTCATGACGCGGCTGCCTGCCATGCTGCAGTCCGGGCAGTCGTGCTTCCTGATGGGCTCGTGGCAGCCGGATCGGGTGCTCGGCACGGCGGCCGCGCTGCGGGCGAATCAGCTGACCGGCCTGCCCGCGCAGTTCGCCGAGCTGGCGGCTCATCCGCTCCCCGCCAGCGGGCTGCCGTCGCTCGAGCTCGTCATCACCGGGGACGCGGCGCTTCCGGCGGGCCTGGTGCCCACGCTCCGCCGGCATCTCGGCGTCGGCGTCCAGGTCAGGTACTGCTGCGCGGAGGCCGGTCTCGGGCTGCGCACGTGGCCGGATGACGCCGCGGCCGAGGTGGACGGATGCGTCGGCACCCCGGCGCCGGGCGTCACCGTCGCCGTGCGCGACGAGGGTGGCCACGATGTTGCGCAGGGTGAGCTCGGCGAGGTACTGATCAGGTCAGGCGCCTGTATGAGCGGCTACTGGAACGACCCGCAGGCCAGTGCCGCCGCGTTCACCAGTGACCGTTTCGTGCGGACCGGCGATCTCGGCCGGGTCGACGACGCGGGCCGGCTCTTCCTCGCCGACCGCGCCGGCCCAGGTTAGGGACGCCTACGCCAGGTCCTGGCCGCACCGTGACGCCGCGGATCGCCGCGCCGCCGTATGGGCTCAAGCTCGTCGGTTTTCCCTGGTGAGCCGTGGGCCGGCGGAACCGTCCCGGTCTCATGGCACGGTATGCTGCCCCCGGTGAGCGCGGGAACCGCAGGCGCCGTCGGGCGTCCCGCCAGGGCGGCGTCACGGCAGGAACCGGTGGCGCGTTCGCGGGCGCGCAGCCGCGTGACGGCTCTCACCGTCGCCACGGCGGTCGTCTACGCCGCGTTCGGACTCCTGCGGTTTCGCCGTTTCCGCGACGGAACGTTCGACCTCGTGATCTTCGATCAGGCGGTGCGGGGGTACGCGCACTTCGGCGCGCCCACGTCGATGGCGAGGGGAGTGGCCGACGGGATCGGCACCGGGTTCCTCGTGCTCGGCGATCACTGGTCGCCCGTTCTCGCGGTGCTCGCCCCGCTGTACTGGATCCACGACGGGCCGGCCACGCTGATCGTCGCGCAGGCGGCTGCGTTCGCGCTGGCCATCCCGCCGCTGTGGGTGTTCACCAGGCGCCTGCTCGGCCCGGGCGCGGCCTACTTCGTGTGCGGGGCCTACGCGCTCAGCGTGCCCGTCACGTCCGCGGTCGGCTTCGACTTCCACGAGGTGGCGTTCGTCCCCCTGCTGACCGCGGTGATGGCCGAGCGCTTCCAGGCCGGGCGCCGGGTGCACGCGGTGATCGCCGCCGTCGCCCTGCTGATGGTCAAGGAGGACATGGGCCTGCTGATCGCCGGCTACGGCGCGTACCTGCTCCTGGTCAAAGAGCGCAGGCTCGGCCTGTCGTTCGTGGTGGGCGGCCTGGTCGCGACCTGGCTGTCGACCCGGGTGCTCATTCCCGCGTTCGGCGGGTCGGCCAGCTTCTACTGGGCCTACGGCCAGCTCGGCGCCACGGCGGCCGGCGCCGCGTGGCATGCGGCGACCCACCCGCTGCAGACGTTGCGGATGCTGGTCACCCCGCACGTCAAGGTGTCGACGATGCTGTCACTCGTCGCGCCGCTCGGCTTCTTGCCACTCGCGTCGCCGATGGTGGTCGCGGTGGTGCCGCTGCTGCTCGAGCGGATGCTCGCGACGGGCTTTCCGTCGTGGTGGACGGCGGACTATCACTACGACGCGTTCATCGTCATGCCGTTGTTCCTCGCCGCGGTGGACGGGGCCGCGCGGATCCAGCGCCTGGTCAGGATCGAGGTGCGCGGCACGCGGCCGTGGGTGCGGATCGGCCCGCGCACGCCGCGGCCCGGCGAGACGGCCCGGGCCGGGGGCGCCACCGCCGGGGGAGCCAATGCCGCGGGGGGCGGCGCGGAGGTGGCGGGCGCAAACGGTGCCCGGGCCGAGCCGGCGGCCAGCGCAAACGGTGCCCGGGCGGAGCCGGCGCGGGCGGACGGTGCCCGGGCGGAGGCGGCGCGGGCGGACGGAACAAGGGCGCGGGGGGCGCACGGGTCCAGCCGGCCGCCCGCACGGTGGGTATCGCTCGCGTCCGGGTGGGCGGCGGCGGTCTGCGCCGCGGCGGTCGTGGCCGTGCCCCAGAGCCCGCTCGGGCCGTTGCTGCATCCGGTGTTCTACACGGTGAACGCGCGGATCCAGGCCGCGCAGGTGGCCGCGTCCATGGTCCCCGACGGCGCGCTCGTCGAGGCGGCGGACTACGTCGGCCCGCACCTGTCCGGCCGCGCGCGGGTGCTGCTGCTCGACGGGACGCCGCGGTGGGCGCCGTGGGTGGTGGCGGACACGCGCGGCCTCGACTTCCCCTTCTGCTCACCCGCGCAGCAGGTGACCCTCGTCGGCTACCTGCGGGCGCACGGCTATACCCAGGTCTTTTCCCGCGACGGTTACGTCGTGCTGCGCCGTCCCGCCGACGCCCGCAGCCAAGCGGCGCTCCGTCACCCGGCCCGGGCCAGCGGCCTGCGCGGCAACAGCTGCGCCCGCTACGCGCCACCGGCCAGACGCTAGCTACTTCGACCTGAAAAAGGCCTCGGGCTGACGTGGGGGGCATCGGCCTGCTGTTTGGAGGCGAGTTCCGTGCCGAAGTTCTTACGGGCGCGCGCGCCGCTCGATGACGGCGAAGCCAGGAAGATCCGCCGGCTCGCGGGCGCCCGGCATGCCCCGGCGGACTGGATCGAGCGAGCCCGGATCGTCGCGCTGAGCTGGGATGGGCTGGGTGTTGCGGCAATTGCGGCCAAGATCGGCGGCCATGAAAACAAGGTGCGCCGCTGGCTGCACCGGTTCAACGCCGAGGGCCTGGATGGGCTGGGTAATCGCCCCGGGTGCGGGCGCAAGCGGCGGATCACCGAGGCGGAGCGGTCGCGCATCATCGCGCTGGCCCGCTCAGTGCCGCCCGGGCGGCTGGCCCGCGATGCGGCCGGGGAGCTGTCCGCCGGTGATGAGCGCGGGCCGGCGCAGTGGACCCTGGACACCCTCACCCAGGCGGCCCGGGACGCCGGCACCCAGGCAGGGCGCAGCCAGGTCCGGCGGATCCTGCTGGCCGAGAAGGTGCGCTGGCGGCGGACCCGCAGCTGGGCGGCCAGC
>DATFVJ010000242.1:0-12867 GCA_035260365.1 Streptosporangiaceae bacterium | reverse complement strand
CCGTGCGGCATCGGCAGGCGCCACCCCGGCCCCCGCCGACGCCACCGGTGGATCCGCCGGGGTGGCACTACCTGCCGGTCTCGCCAAGCCGAAGCGCCCGGCACGGCTGGAGTACTCCGCCCCGACGATCGACGGCGCTGGCGGCGGAGTCGAGCACCGCGCCGAAACCGGTGCCACCGGCGGCGGTGACTTCGCCAGGGTTGGCCGCAACGAGCCTTGTCCCTGCGGTTCTGGCCGCAAATTCAAGCGCTGCCACGGCGACCCACGGACCCGGGCGGCGACCTGACACAGTACCCGAGGCTGTGCGGCAGTCATTACGCGGCCTCGATGGCCGTACATTGCCATGCGCTTACATGAGATGTGTCCCCGCGCTCCAGCCGGACCGCCAGTGCGTGGACCCGGGGCCCGAAACGCACGACCACAGCCATTTCCACCACGCCGAGGGAAGGCGTGCTGGCTACGATGCGCCGTATCCGCGGCTCCTGAGTTCCCGCGAGCAGCGGGCCCAGTCGCCGGATATGGCCTCTGGCACGTTCCGTGGTCCAGGGAGTCAGCTGGCGGGGCGGCCTCGACCCGGCCAGCGTCTCGGCCAGGACCTGGGCGAACTGGCTCGGCCAGGGCGGCCTCCCCGTACCGGGCTGGTCCTCCGCATCCGGCTGCTGCCCGTTACCGCGCCGATCGCTGCTGCCGCCCTCCGCCGGGCGAGCGCTGCTGCCGCCTGCGTCACCGTGGGAACCTGCCTTCGCCCAGACGCCCGGACGTGCCTGGGCCGACCGGTTCGCCGCCGGCCGATCGCCGGCGTTCCCGCCGCCCGGTAAAGGCCGGTTCGCCTGGAGGTTGTCGTCGTACGGTGGCGCCGGGTCCGGCACCGCGCACAGCCGGGCAAGGGCGGGATCCGGCAGCGGGCAGGTGGGGCGCGCGCCTGGTAACGGCCAGCAACCTGGAGCCGGACCCGGAGCGCGCCGCTGGCGCCGCCGCGCGCGCGTGGCCGACCGGGCAACCGGGGGCACGGGCGCCGCGCTATTTCGGGAATGGGGCAGAGTTTCGGTCCACTTTATTACGTTTGCCCTGCTAAGGCTTTCCTGTGGCGACGACAGCGATGACATCTGGCCTCCTGGAAAAGCGGAAACGTCGCGGCTCAGGCAGAAATCCGGCTCCTTCGGCGAACTCGCGCGCTGTCTTCGTTGTAGCGCATACCGGTGACATTTTCGGTAACTGGTACGGCGGACCGCCTCATTTCGCGGCGGCCGCGCGCCCGGCGAGCGCGAGGGCCAGGCAGCGCGGCGAAAGAGCCCCAGCCCACCGGCCCGGCTCAGGCACCCCATGAGACCAGGCATTATCCTCAACGGCTGCCGCGGATGCGGCATCCACTGGTGCGGGGGGCCCTGCCAGTCCGGGGGACGACCCCCGGACCCCCGCGAAGGGGTCGCCCCCCCGGGGCAGCACAGCCTCAACGGCTGCCGCGGATGCGGCCTCGATCGGTGCGGAGGGCACCTCCGTGAACACCCTCGCTACCCAGTTCCTTGCACTACCCGCCCTCCCAGGGGGGCGTTGCCCCACTGCTGATCTTGGCAGACTGTCAAGGGGTGCAGCAGGGGTGACAGCGGATCTGTGGATAACTTTGTGGCCTGCCGTTCGTCTGTGGGAAGCGGAGTGCCGTGCCCTACGGCTGCTGCCGCGCCCTACGGCTGCTGCCGCGCGGTCATCAGCGGGAGTGCGGGCAATCCCTGGGAACGCCCATGAGGGGACGACACTCACCTGGCGGCTGCAGATGGACGGCCGACGCGTGAGATGCTGACTCCGCTTACGGGGGAGAACCAGGTGGGGAGAGGACTCGACGGCGGGAGCCGGATGCGTGTGCACCCGGCTGCCAGGGGGGCGGCATCGTGGCGGATACGCTGATCGTGGCGGGCCGTGTCGTACCCGCGACCAGCACAGACATCCTTTCGCCCGGGTTTGTGCGGCTCAGCGGCGGAGTAGTTACCGAGGTGGGCGGCGGCCGTCCGTCCGGCCCCGCGGACTTCGATCTGGCCGACGGCGTGCTGGTGCCCGGTTTCGTCGATCTGCAGGTGAATGGCCACTTCGGCGTCGACCTGGCGGCAGTCGACCCGGCCGGCTGGGCGACCGTCGTGCGGCGCCTGCCCGAGACGGGGACGACCGCCTTCCTGCCCACGTTCATCACCGGCCCGGTGCACAAGCTCGCCGCAGCGCTGCGCGCGACGGCGGATCTGCTGCCCGGCCTGCCGCTCGGCGCCCGCGTGCTCGGCGTGCATCTGGAAGGGCCGTTCATCTCGCTTCGCCGCCGCGGCGCGCACGATCCCGAATGGATCATCGACGCGGACCCGGAGATGCTCGGGGAACTCGTGGCTGCCGGTGGCGGCGCACTCAGGCTCGTCACGCTCGCACCGGAACGTCACGGGGGCCTCGCCGCGATCAAGCTGCTGACCGATGCGGGTGTCCGCGTCAGCGTGGGGCACAGCGACGCGACGGCGGCGCAGGTGGCGGCGGCGGCGGACGCGGGTGCCCGGATGGTCACGCACCTGTTCAACGCGCAGGCCGGAATGCATCACCGTGAGCCCGGCGTGGTGGGTCAGGCTCTTGGCGACCCAAGGTTCACGAGCGGCCTCATCGCCGATCTGCACCACGTCGCGCCGATCGTCTGCAGGATCGCGTTCGCGGCGGCACCCGGCCGGATCGCTCTCGTCACCGACGCCGCGAGTTGCGCGGGAATGCCGCCGGGCCGCTTTCAGCTCGGCGGCCAGCCGATCGAACTGCCGCCCGGAGACGGCGTGCCACCGGTCCGGGCCGATGGGACGCTGGCCGGTTCGGCGCTGCGGATGGATGTCGGCGTATCGAACATGGTCGCAGTCGGTGTCGGCCTGGCCGCGGCGGTGACCGCGGCGACCCGAGTGCCTGCCGACGTCATCGGACGGCCGGATCTCGGCCGGATCAGCCCGGGGGCGCCGGGCGATCTCGTCTGGCTCAGCGGCGACCTGCGGACCCGGGCCACCTGGATCGCCGGCGATCTGGCGTATTCGGCGGAGCCGCACGGTAACCGGCAAAGCCATCATTCGTTCGAGCATGTGCCGTTGTCCGGCCAGGGGTCCGTCGCTGGGCAGGATTCCGCGGCCGCGCAGGGGCTCGTGGCTGGACAGGGATCCGCGGCCGGGCAGGATCCGGCGGCCGGCTGGGCTCGCTGAGGCGCACAGCCAATGGCGAGAATGCAGGAGCGCGCGACCGCGCGCACTGGCGCGAGGAGGACCATGGAAGACACGCCACGTGCACGCGTTGCCACCCAGATGCGAACGGAGATCGCGCAGCAGCCGGAGGCCCTCCGCCGCACCCTCGACGCGCTGCTCCCGCGGGTCGAGGAGATCACCTCGGCCGCGGATGGCGCTCGTCAGGTGCTGTTCATCGCCCGGGGGACCTCGGACAACGCGGCGGTGTACGGCAGTTACCTGATCCAGGTGCACGCGGGCAGGCTCGCCACGCTGGCCTCGCCATCGGTCGCCACCGTCTACCGTGCGCGCGTCGACCTGTCGGGTGTGATCGCCGTGGGGCTGTCACAGTCCGGCCGGACCGAGGAGATCGTCAGCACACTGGTGTGGGCACGCGACTGCGGGGCGCGCACCGTCGCCGTCACCAACGGCCACGACTCCGCGCTTGCCGAGGTGGCCGACGTGGCACTCATCACCGAGGCGGGCGCCGAGCGGGCCGTGCCCGCGACCAAGACGTTCACCACGCAACTGGCCGCGCTCGCCGTGCTCGGCATCGGCCTCGGCGCCGAGGTCGACGTCGGCCAGCTCCGCGGCGCGCCGGACGAGATCGAGCGCCTGCTGTCGGTGCCCATGGACCTCGATCCGGTGGTGGCGGAGCTCGCGCCGGTGGCGGGCGTCGTGGTTTCCGGCCGCGGCTTCGCCTACTCTGCCGCGCTCGAGCTTGCGCTAAAGCTCAAGGAGGCGTGTTACCTGCACGCGATGGGCCTGTCGTACGCGGACCTGTTGCACGGACCGATCGCGGTGGTCGACTCCGCCACGCCCGCCATCATCGTCGCGGCGGACTCCGGGCCCACGCTCGCGCCCTCGATCGCCCTTGCCCGCCGCGTCACGGGGGCGGGCGCTCGCGCGTATGGCATAGGTGGTGGCGCGCCACTCGGCCACGCGTGCAGCCGGGCGCTGCCCGGTCCTCACCTGCCAGAGTGGCTGGCACCGATCGGGCTCATCGTGCCCGGGCAGTTGCTCGCGGAAGCACTCGCGCGGCGGCTCGGGATCGACCCGGACAGCCCGCGCGGCCTGAGCAAGGTGACCCAGACGGTGTGACCCGGACCGTGTGACCCGGACCGTGTGACCCGGACGGTGTGAGCCTGCCCTGAGCGCGCCGCTGTGTCGTGGTCGCGGTGGCCGCGCCAGAAAATGCCACAACGCGCACCGGCCCGGTAACGTCGTACCGGTCATGAGACCTCGCTGTCCGGCGCTGTCGCTGACCGCCCTCATCCCAGGACTGTGCGTGCTTCTGCTTGGTGCATCCATGGCCGGGTGCGGATTGGGTGGTGAATCCACCGGCCGCACGCCCGGGTCGGCCGACCCGGGCGTGCGGCCGGCTCGCGCGCATGACCCTGGCGCCGGCACCGATGGCGCGGTCGAAACGATCCTGCGGAGGATGAGCCTGCCCGAGAAGGTCGGCCAGCTTTTCGTGTCCGCGGTACCCGGGCTGACGGCAGGCCAGGGTGGCGCGGACCTGGTGCGCAGGTACCACCTCGGCGGAGTCATCTACTTCGGCCCGAACCTCCACGACGCGGCCCAGGTCGCACGGCTGTCCAACGGGCTGCAGCAAGCCGCCATGGCGGCCGCGCCCGCCGTGCCGCTGACGGTCGGCACGGATCAGGAAGGCGGCATCGTCTCCAGGCTCGATGGCGTTTCTGCGTCATTCCCCAGCCAGATGGCGGCGGGCGCGACGAGGGATCCGGTGCTGGTCGAGGCCGCCGAACGCGCCACCGGCCGCCAGTTGCGTGCGCTCGGCATCAACCTGGACTACGCACCAGTGGCCGACGTCAATGCCGACCCGGCCAACCCGGTGATCGGGACCCGGTCCTTCGGCTCTGACCCTGCGCTTGTGTCCGAGATGACGCAGGCCGCGATCGCCGGTTTCCACGCCGCGGGCGTCGCCGCTGTCGCCAAGCACTTTCCCGGGCACGGTGACACCGACGTCGACAGCCACACGGGACTCCCGGTGATCCACCACACTCTGCGGCAATGGCAGCAGATCGACGCGCCGCCGTTCGAGGCGGCCATCCGCAGCGGTGCCGACATGATCATGTCGGCGCACATCGTGGTGCCCGCGCTCAGCCCGTCGGGAGATCCGGCGACGCTGTCCAGTGAGGTCATCACCGGCGTGCTGCGGGTCAAGCTCGGCTACCACGGTGTCGTCGTCACCGATTCGCTGCAGATGGCGGGGGTGCGCCTGCGCTACGACGACGCCCAGATCGCCGTTCGCGCGATCCAGGCAGGGTGCGACGAGTTGCTCATGCCGCAGAACCTGCCGGCGGCGTACAACGCCGTGCTCGCGGCGGTCCGCGATGGCACGCTTTCCGTCGCCCGGCTTGACCAGTCGGTGCGGAGGATTCTCACGGTCAAGGCCGACCGTGGGCTCTTCGCGAGCCCGCTGGTGAACGCGGGCGCCGCGGCCGCGCAGATGAACAGCGCGGCCGACACCGCCCTGGCCCGCAGCATCTGCGATCGCGCTGTCACCCTGGTCAAGAACGAGGGCCGCGTCCTTCCGCTGCGGCGCGGTGCTCGGGTCTACGTCGCGGGCACCGACGCCGCGCCGCTCGCCGCCGGCCTTGCGCGGTCGGGCGCGGTCAGCGTCACCTCGGCCAGTTCGGCGGACGCGATCGTCGTTACCACTACGGACGCGACCGGTGACCCGGTGCAGCAGGCCGCTGTCTCGCGCCTGCTCGCCGCGCGCGCACCGGTGATCGTGGTCGCGACCGGCAACCCATACGACCTGGGTCTCTTCCCCCGGGCCGCGGCCGCCGCGGCGACGTACTCGGATAGTGCCGCGTCCATCGCGGCGGCCGCGGGCGTGCTGACCGGCGCCATCAAACCGTCCGGACGGCTGCCGGTGATGATCCCGGCCGCCAGCGGCCGGGCGGCCTACCCGTTCGGCGCCGGGCTGAGCTATTGACGATCACCCACGCCCACCCGCCCCGGCCGCAGCGCGCCATGACGGGATCGGCACCGCCAGGCGTCCCCGCCACCCGCTGCTGCGCACCGGTGGCCCAGTGGTGCGACTCTTGCCGGGACTCCTACGGTCTGCGGGATGGTGTTGGCCGGGTGAGTGCCGCTGATGATGGCGGTGACCTAGTTAACTCGTACGGCCGAAGACGTGAAGATCGAGTCAGGTTTTGTTCGAAAGTCAAATTCGAACATGGCTCGTCGGGCTGGAGCGAAGCCCCGTTAGGCCCAAGTTACGTCGGCGTGTCGCTTGAAAAGTGCATATGAGCTGCGAAAACACGTTGTTAGACCACGAAACGTAGCCAGAAAAATCCGGTGATGCCCATGGCGTGATACCAAGTTGATCATCACGGACGGCCAGGATGCCGCGCCGGAAAGCAGCATGTAGCCAGAACGCCGACTTGTCCTATTCATCATTTGCCCAGCTCAACGCCAGTATCTGCGCCGTCTGGCTCACGTAACTTCGGGTTAGGGCATGTCCCGTAGATCTTTGGCGGCGCGGATCGGCGCCCAGACGACGACCGGCGGCGTTGTCGTCGTCGCCGATACAAACCAGTATCGGCTCCTTGAAGACAAGCACCGCCTGGCCGGACCGCCGCCTGGCCCTGCTGGCTTAGGGTGGCGCCCGCATCCACCGAGATCTACGGGACACACCCGAGATCTACGGGACGCACCCTAGCCCGGGCGCCCTCAACTGCCATTGCGGACCCCCGCAATAACCCACCATGACACCGCGTGTCCCATCCGGCGCGGCGAGAGTGGCCGCGGCCCGCCGCGCCGCACGGCGCCGCGGATCGCAAGGGTCATGGCACCTGTAATCCGCGGCGCTGATGAGCCGCCCGCGGGCCACCGATGCGGCCCGCTGTATGTTTCGGACACGCTGGCGTGTCGCGTTGGCTGGAGCGTCGTCGGCTCAGGCGTGGGCGGGCGGCTCAGGCGTGGGCGGGGCGGCTCAGGCGTGCGTGAAGGGGGGCTGCGGGGTGGGGATTTCACTAGGATCGGTAGGGTGCCCGCGAGCAAGCCAGAATCTCGGGATCCCGCACGCCCGGCGCCGCTCGGCCTGATCACAGACTGGGGCGGCGTGCTGACGGTGCCCGTGGCCGCGGCGGTGACGGCCTGGCTGGAGGGCGACAGCATCGACATGTCCGGCTATCGGTCGCTGATGACCCAATGGGTTGGCGAAGCTTACGGCGGCGACGGGCTTACGAACCCGATCCACGCGCTCGAGCGGGGCGAGACCACGCCGGAGGAGTTCGAGGAACTGCTCGCCGGGCGGCTCGTGCGGATCGACGGCGCGGCCGTGCCAGCGGGCGGGCTGCTCAGGCGGATGTTCGCCGAGATGGCGCCGGTCGAACCGATGTACGCCCTGCTGCGCTCGCTGCGCCGGGCCGGCGTCCGCACGGCTGTGCTGTCCAACTCGTGGGGCAACAACTACCCGCGCGAACTCTTCGCCGGGGTCTTCGACGCGGTCGTCATCTCCAGTGAAGTGGGCATGCGCAAGCCGGAGGAGCGAATCTTCCTGCACGCGCTGGCCAGGCTTGGCCTCACACCTCAGCAGTGCGTCTTCATCGACGATATCGAGGCCAACGTCACCGCCGCGCGGGCGCTCGGCATGACCGGGTTGCACCATCGCGACCCCGAAGCCACCGCGGCAGCCGTTCGGGATCTGTTCGGGCTCGCGTGATGGCAGGCCCGGCGTATCCGCGCGCGGCCAGCGAGGGGCGAGCGGCCAACATGCGCGCGATCAAGCGTGCGGGCACCAAGCCGGAGCTAGCACTGCGCAGCGCGCTGCACCGGCTTGGTTACCGGTACCGGAAGGATCATCGTCTCGATCTCGCCGACGGGGTGCGTGTCCGACCGGACATCGTGTTTACCGCCAGGCGGATCGCCGTGTTCGTGGATGGGTGCTTCTGGCACGCGTGCCCGGAGCACGGCCGCGAGCCGTCGGTCAACGAGTGGTACTGGGCGCCCAAGCTCCGGCGCACCGTGGAGCGCGACCGCGCCGCCGACGTCGCCCTGGCCGCGGCGGGCTGGCAGGTGGTGCGCCTGTGGGAACACGTGCCTGTCGACGACGCGACCGCCGCGGTGATAGCCGTGCTCGGCCCGCGTGCGCGGCTGGAGTAGGACCCCGCCAGGCGAGCGCGCCGTCCGGCAACGCGGCCGATTTTCACCCACGGGGGGGCGACTCCTGGCACACTTTGATCATCCGCGCACACCGGCCGGTCCGGCCGCTGGATCATTCGCAGGTCCGAGGAGCCAATGCGCGTCTACGTGCCATCCACGCTTCCGGCGCTCGCCGCAGCGCTCCACGCGGCCGAACTTGGGTCGCCGCCGATCTGCGCGTTCGCGGTCACGCCCGCGCTGCGCGAATGGTACGCGACCGGTGACATGGAGGAACTCGAGTACACCGCGATGGCGGCTGCCGCGCGCGGATCGCTCCGGCTGCTCGCGGCCGATCCGGTCGCGCCGCGGCGGCGTGTCGTGCTTGCCGCCGAGGTTCCGGCCGAGACCGTGGGCCGCGGCGCGGGCCACGCCGATCGCGCCGCGGTCCTTGTCGGGTCGGCCATCCCGCTGGACAAGGTGGTTTCCGCGCACGTCGACGACCTCGTCGCGGCGCCTGACGTGCACGCCGCGATCGGCGCGCTCGAAGCCGCGGACAAGGGTGACGACGACGCGAAGTTCATCGTGGACGGCGCCGAGGGTCACGACCTGCTCTGGTACTCGGCGTCGGAGCTTGTCTATCTCGTCTGACGGTCGCGTCTGATCATCGCGCGGCACGCGCCGCGATCGGCATTGATCAGGGGGGCAGGCTCATGCGCAGGGCGATCACCCGGTTGACTGACGCGAGGAAGGCGGCGCGCGGCAGCTTGCCGCTGCGCAGCGCGCTCGCGAGCGCGGTCAGCCCGCCGGTGCCCTCGCTCGCCTGCTGGGCGGAGAACAGCAGCAGGTCCATCCCGGCCTGGGCGGCGAGAACCCCGCGCGCGGGAATGGTGCCGAACGCGTTCAGCGCGCCAGCTTCGAGGGCGTCGGTCACGGTCACGCCGCGGAACTTGAGCCGCTGACGCAGTTCCTTACCGACGATCGTGGACGAAAGCCCGGCGGGCCTGCGTGCGTCGAGCGCCGGATAGACCGCCCACGACACCATGACCAGGCGAACCCCCGCGGCGATCGCGGCCGGGTAGGGCGCCTCGTCCACGCTGCGCAGCGACGCCAGCGGCACGCGCAGTGTCACGGCGCGCAGGTCGGTGTTCTGCGCGGTCGCGGCCGCCCCGAGGCCAGGGAAGTGCTTGGCGGTGGCGGCAACGCCGGTTCGCTGCTGCGCCGTGATGAATGCCGAGCCGAGCCGCGCCACCCTGCTGGCGTCGCTGCTGTAGGAGCGCTGGAACTGGTCGATGAAGTTGCCGGGCGTCCGGTACACATCGAGCACGGGCGCCAGGTTCACGTTCATGCTGACGCCGCGCAGGTTCTGCCCGGCACCGGTGTCGGCCTGCTGCGCGAGCAACCGGCCCTGGGTTGACTGGCCGATCTGCTTCTCCGAGAGCACCGGGGCGCCGGGCAGGCGGCGCACCAGGCCGCCCTCCTGATCGGTCAGCATGAGCAGCGGCGCGTGTACCGGGCTCCTGGCGTTGGCCTGCTGGAGTTCGTTGATGACGCCGCGAATCTGAGCCCGGCTCGCAATGTTGCCGCTGAAGAAGATGACACCTGCGGCCTCGCCCAGCCGGATCTTCGCGAGCAGGCTGGCCGGAGGCGTGAGGCCGGCGTAGCTGTAGATCACTCGCTGACCAGCGAGCTGGTCGGGCGTCAGGGCGGCGACCGCGGCGTCCGCGGCCGGCAGCGCCAAGCCCGCCGCCGCGGAGCCCGCCGCCGCGGAGCCCGCCGCCGCGGGCGCCGCAGGTGCCCCGGGCGCGGCCAAGGTCCGCAGGGCAGACGGTGGCGTCATAAGCGAGCGCCCGGCCGTAGCCGGCCCGGTCAGCGGGGGCGCGGCCGGTTCGATGGACGCGGCGGACACCCGCGGCTGAATCCCTGCTTGTGAGGCAACCGCGAGGCTGGCGCAGACGGCGACGGCGAGCAGGTTCCGCACGCGCGGATAACTCCAACTCAACTCCGAGCGCCCCTCTCGCTACCTGTGACCGAACCCTGGGCTCCGGTGCCCCGGCGCGATCCGGCCGAAATCGCCGGGGCGTTGCGCGCCCACGCTACCCGATCAGGGCGTGTCCCGCAGATCTCTGGCGGCGCGGATCGGCGCCCAGACGACGACCGGCGGCGTTGTCGTCGTCGCCGATACAGAGTCGCCGATACAGACCAGTATCGGCTCCTCGAAGACAAGCACCGCCTTGCCGGATCGCCGCCTGGCCCTGCCGGCTTAGTGGGTGGAGCTGGAAGTTCCTCGGGGGTTGAGCCTTGGGCTACAGGTCCAGTCCGGCGAGGTGGACGGTACAGGCAGTGTCGAGGGCGTCTTGAGGGCTGCCGGAAGTGAGCCCGGTGAGCAGAACGGAGTCCTCGTACCGGTCCTTGGCGGCGGAGTAGATCGCAAATCCGAAGGAGTGGGCGGAGCCGCCGTAGCGGAGCCGGCATAGGGGAGCTGTTCGCCGTCGGGTAGCACGCCGGTGACATAGGCGAGATTGGCGCGGTAGCGCACCGGGACGTCGGCAAGTTGGGGCCACTGTCCTTCGCGTGGGCGTACAGCCGGTAGTTCAGCGAGTTTTTAGTCGACTCCGGGACGGCGGCCATGGGGGTCACTGTGTCGCGGCCGGCCGGTGTGTCCGCTATGGTCAGCGCACCCGGGGTGAGCTACAGGCGTGTGATTCCCGTGGAGCCGCTGGTGCCAAGGATGGCTGCCGTCGCGATCGAGCTGAAAGCTTGCGAGCGGGCGGCGTTGAGTAGCCAGCCGGGCGCGCGCAGCGCGCCCGCTGGAGGGAGCGCTGGCCCGTGCTGGGCCGGATGGAGGCCCCGCGATCTTGACACGGCGGGCCGCAGCTGATCATCTGCGTCCCCGGAACGCGGCCAACGGGGCACGCTGGGCGGGGCGGACAGCGAGCCAGCAGGAGGCCTCAACCGTAGGGACGCCGGCAGCGGCCCAGCCCGCCGAGGAACTTCTCCGTGCATTCTCTGGAGCCAATTGCAGATAGCCGGTCCCGGCCCGCCGACATCACCGAACTCGGGACACGCTCAGCCCATGACCGCTTTTGAGCAGGTCAGGGCCTATTTCGTGTGGTGGTGGCAGATCCAGGATCCGAACGTCGGAAGGGCTGGCGATTTTTACAGGGCATTTTCATATTGCATCACCTCACATTGCATCGCTGCTGACCTGCGGTTTCTCCGTTACCGATGACGTGGGGCCATGCTGGCCGATTTCGCCGCCCGGCGATCACGCCCACGGGGAACGGCGGGAGACCCATCGAGCATGTGCTGGGTGACACGCTCCGCAGCGATCGGGGCGCAGATCTCTGGTAATGGCAGGTAAGGCGAAGCTCACCGCGAGGTTAGTTGACGTGCGGTGGTGCCGGGTGTCCAGTGAGGCTTGCCCTAAAGGGAGATTTTTGCACCGCCGCAAATGAGGGGGCCCCGCGGCAATTATTCCCCGCCCTGGGCCGGGAATAATAACTGCGTGTCCTGGCGCGCGATCTCCGTGCGACGCACCGAATGCGGAGTTCCGGAAGGTTCCCAATCGCTCTTTGGTGAGGCGCCATGCTGCATCGTTTTGTTTCCTTAGCCGCCGCCGCGCTGGCCGTGGCGGGGCTTTCGGCTCTTCCGGCAGCTCCTGGCGCCGCGGCGGCGCATCCGGGCAGGCAGGTGGCGCCGGCACCGGGCCACGCGGCGCGCGCGATACCCGCGAACGCGCCCCGGCCGGCCGGTTCTCCGGGGAGCGTCCACTGGGCGCCGCTGCGCGGGCGGTCACTGGCAGGATTCAGCCTCGCCGGGCCAGGCGGCCAACGCGCGGCGCTGCCGGCGACAACAGGTCCGGCTGTTGGGCCGGTGCTGTCCGGGTTGACGGCCAAGTGCCTGGATGATTCCGGCGGCGGCACGGCCAACGGGAACAAGATCGACATCTGGTCGTGCGACGGCGCCGCGGCGCAGTCATGGACGATGGCGGCCGACGGCACGGTTCAGGTCTTCGGCAAGTGTCTGGACATCGTCGGCGCCGGGACGGCGAACAACACGAAGGTCGACCTGTACCAGTGCGTGTTCGGGGCCGCCAACCAGCAGTGGCAGGCGCTTACGAACGGGCAGCTGTTCAACCCGCATTCGGGCCGGTGTCTGGACGACCCCGGCTCGAGCACTACCAACGGCACCCAGCTGGACATCTATGACTGCGTGAGCGGCGCGGCCAACGAGATGTGGAGCCCGCCGACCGCGCCGCCAGCCGACCCGGTGACCGGCCCGGTTACCTCCGGCCTGGCCGGCAAGTGCCTGGATGATTACCAGAGCGGCACGGCCAACGGGAACAAGATCGACATCTACTCGTGCAACGGCACCGCGGCGCAGTCGTGGACGGCCGCGGCCGACGGCACGGTCCAGGTCTTCGGCAAATGCCTGGACATCGTCGGCGACGGCACCGCGAACAACACGAAGATCGACCTGTACCAGTGCGTGTCCGGGGCGGCCAACCAGCAGTGGCAGTTCCGCGGCAACG
>DATFVJ010000241.1:0-4893 GCA_035260365.1 Streptosporangiaceae bacterium | reverse complement strand
CCATCGGGCCGTCCGGCTGGCAGATTGGCCTGGTCACCACGCTGGAGGTCGGCGTCGCCGCCGCGATCTCCGCCGGGATCGCCAACTGGCTCGCCGTCGGCCGGGGCCCGATCGACGACGCGCCAGGCGCGGCCGCCGTGGACGCGGCTGTGGTGGCCGACGCGACGCACAGCGGGACCGGCGACGGCCACCGCATCTACGTGGACCCGTGGGCCGAGGCCGACGACACTCCGGACAACGATCCGTAACGGCTGCGGTGGTGCGGGCGCCGCGTGGGTGCACGTGTCACCAGCCGTGGGCCGTTATCGTGACCGCATGTCGGCTCGCCTGGTCGTGCTCGTGTCCGGCGCCGGGACCAACCTGCAGGCGCTCATCGACGCGTCCGCGCGGAACAGGTACGGCGCGCGCGTCGTCGGTGTCGGCGCCGACCGGCCGGGCATCGAGGCTCTCGCGCGGGCGGAGCGGGCGGGCATCCCGGTGTTCGCGCACCGGGTCGGCGACTATCCGGACCGCGCCGCGTGGGATCGTGCCCTGACCGATTCCTGCGCCTCCTTCCGGCCCGACCTCGTCGTGTCCGCTGGTTTCATGAAGCTGGTCGGCGGCGCGTTCCTCGACAGGTTCGGCGGCAGGTTCATCAACACCCATCCGTCGCTGCTGCCGGCCTTCCCCGGCATGCACGGACCGGACGAGGCGCTCGCGTACGGCGTCAAGGTCACCGGGTGCACCGTTTTCCTCGTGGATGCCGGCGTCGACGCGGGGCCCGTGATCGCGCAGGCCGCGGTGCCGGTCTTCGAGTCCGACGACGGGGATACGCTGCACGAGCGGATCAAGACGGTCGAGCGCGGCCTCCTGGTCGATACGGTTGGCCGCATGGTCCGCGACGGATGGTCGGTGCAGGGCAGGAAGGTGAGGGTCGGCCGTTGACCAAGCTAGCGATCAGGCGGGCGTTGATCAGCGTCTACGACAAGACAGGCCTGGCGGAACTC
Organism: Streptosporangiaceae bacterium; assembly: GCA_035260365.1. Classification (GTDB taxonomy): domain Bacteria; phylum Actinomycetota; class Actinomycetes; order Streptosporangiales; family Streptosporangiaceae; genus DATFVJ01. The sequence goes on along the minus strand of DATFVJ010000241.1, from coordinate 3,907 downwards.
GCCCGCGGCCTGCACGAGGCCGGTGTCGAGATCGTCTCCACGGGGACGACGGCGGCCACCATCGCCGCGTCCGGTGTGCCGGTGACGCCGGTCGAGGACGTCACCGGGTTCCCCGAGTGCCTGGACGGCCGGGTGAAGACGCTGCATCCGTTCGTGCACGCGGGCCTGCTTGCCGACCTGGACAATCCGCGGCACCGTGCGCAGATCGAGGACCTCGGTATCGAGCCGTTCGGGTTGCTGGTGTCGAACCTGTACCCGTTCGAGGCCGCGGCCGCGTCGGGCGCCGCGCCGGAGGAATGCGTGGAGCAGATCGACATCGGCGGGCCGGCCATGGTCCGCGCCGCGGCGAAGAACCACGCAGGCGTCGCGGTGGTGACCGACCCCGCGGCGTATCCGGAACTGCTCGCCGCGGTGCGCGGCGGCGGGTTCACGCTCGCGGCACGCCGCCGCCTCGCGGCGCGCGCCTTCGCCCACACGGCCGCGTACGACATGGCGGTCTCGGCCTGGTTCGCGAGCGTCTACGCGCCGGACGAGACAGCGCACGAGACTGGCTGGCCGGCGGTGGCGGGCGCGCAGTGGCGGCGGCGGGAGGTCCTGCGCTACGGCGAGAATCCGCACCAGCGCGCGGCGCTCTACGAGTCGGCAGGCGGCGCGGGCCTGGCGCAGGCCAGGCAGTTGCACGGCAAGCAGATGTCGTACAACAACTACGTCGACGCCGACGCCGGGTGGCGCGCCGCCTGGGATTTCGCGCAGCCGTGCGTGGCGATCATCAAGCACACCAACCCGTGCGGCATCGCGATCGGCTCCGACATCGCGGCGGCCCACCGCAGGGCACACGCCGGTGACCCGATATCCGCATTCGGCGGGATCATCGCGGCCAACCGGCCGGTCACCCGGGCGCTCGCCGGCCAGATCGCCGAGGTGCTGACGGAGGTCGTTGTCGCGCCCGGCTTCGACGGCGACGCGCTGGACGTGCTCACCGTCAAGAAGAACCTGCGGCTGCTGTGCTGCTCGCCGCCGGACCGCGGGCCGGGAGTGGAGTGGCGGCCGATCAGCGGCGGCGTGCTGATGCAATCAGGTGACCGCGTCGACGCGCCAGGCGACGACCCGGCCACGTGGGAGCTGCGCTCGGGATCCCCGGCTGACCCTGACACCCTCGCGGACCTGGCCTTCGCCTGGCGTGCGTGCCGGGCGGTGAAGTCGAACGCCATCTTGCTCGCCGCCGGCGGCGCCACCGTCGGGATCGGCATGGGCCAGGTCAACCGGGTGGACTCGGCCAGGCTTGCGGTGTCGCGCGCGGGCGACCGGGCACGCGGCGCCGTGGCGGCGAGCGACGCGTTCTTCCCGTTCCCAGACGGCCTCCGGGTGCTCATCGACGCAGGGGTGCGCGCGGTGGCCGAGCCGGGCGGGTCGGTGCGCGACGACGAGGTCGTGGCCTGCGCCGCGGCGGCGGGCATCACCTTGTACTTCACGGGCACGCGCCACTTCCTGCACTGAGATCTGCGGGACGCCTAACTCGCGCGCCGGCCGGAGACGCGCCTGGCCACACCGTTGGCGCTCCCGCGCGTCCGCGCGGTCAGCGGCTGCGGACCGCGTGCGCGTGATGGGTCACGGTTGACGTCGGGCGGATCGCCGCGCGTGGGCAATCCAGGCGCGCCGGTTCCCGGCTGCGCCCCCGAGCCCGTCTGTGGCCCGGTGCCGGTTTGTGGCCTCGTGCTGGTTTGTGGCCTCGTGCTGGTCTGTGGCGCCGTGCTGGTCTGTGGCGCCGTTCCGGTCTGTGGCGCCGTGCCCGGCTGTGGTCCACCGTGCGCGGCGCTGCTGTGCGCGGCGGCGCTGCGCGACGCCGCGGCGCCTTGCGGCGGCGGCCCGGTGGATCCGGTCCCGGTTGGGCCTGCGGGCCCTACCGGACCGGTGCCGCCGTGTGGGCCCGCACCCGCGGGCCTGGCCGGCTCGGTCTTGCCGCCGCGTTCTGCCGGCGGCAGCGGCCGGACCAGGCCGAGCGCGACGACCTCGTTGGCGAGCCGGGTCCGCCGGTTCGGGCCCTCGGGAATCCGGAACTTCTGGTACAGCCGGAGCAGGTGCTGTTTCACCGCGGCCTCCGTGACGACCAGGTCCGCGGCGATCTCCCTGGCGGTGGCAGGCGCGACGAACGCCTCATCCGACAGCGCGGGGCGGCAAAGCGACGTGAGGACGTCGAGTTCACGGCGCGTCAACTCAGGTGCGGCGGACCGGCGGAGCTCCACCTCCGGCGCGATGTCCTCGTGCGGGACACCGCCCACCCGGCAGCGAGCAGCCCCGAAGCTGACGACATCACCGTCCTCGAGCACCCGGCGCGCAACGGGTCTGCCGTTCACCCGCGTCCCGTTACGCGATAATCCGAGATCGACCACGTACGTGTACGGCCCGCGCCGGATTATCTCCGCATGCAGCCGGGAGACGCTCGGATCCCCGAGCCTCACGTCTACCGCGCTGCCTCTCCCCACCGTCGTGACCTCAGACCGCAGCGGAAAAAGCTCGCCGCTGTCCTCGATCCTTATGAATGGCCCCTCCAAGACAGACCCTCCCGCACTATCGGAGCCGTCACTCATGCCTAACGTGGCAGTTACCCTCCGGAGGGCACCTCGTACCGCATTTCCGCGGAGGTATTGCCGCGGGCGCCGTCAGGTTGAATAGCTGAGACCAGATGAAACTAGTGGGGACACCTCCGGGCCGTCCCGGGCCGCGGGCCGGCTCTTAACCCGCGCCGGTACACTGCCGAGCGAGCAGTCCGGGAGGAAACACGCAAATGACGGATATTCCGTCCAAGGGCCGGGCGGGACCGGCCGGCGGGCTCTCCGGCCCGGCCGCCCAGGGCCACCGGGAGGAACAGGTGACGTCACAGCCGCAGCCGCCCCGGCCGCCGGGGATGCACCGGCCGGGCGGCTCGTCCGCTGGGCGGCGGCAGCCACGCCTGACCCGCCGGGAGGGCGAGCGTCTGGCCAGGCTGCCCTATGTGATCGTGCTTGCCGGGGTGCTCGGCGGGCTGCTGTGGGTCTGGCTCAGCCAGGCGCACGTCAAGGCCGGCATGCTGATGTTCGCCACGTCGTTCCTGCTCGCGGGGGCGGCGCGGCTCGTGCTTGCCGATGAGCGGGCGGGACTGCTCGCCAGCCGTCGCCGCGGCATCGACGTGGCCGCGTTCGCGATTTTGGGTGCTGGGCTGTTCGCGGCTGCCCTGCTGCTGAAGAACCCTTCGTGAGGCGGGCGCGGGTGCCGTGAGCGGCAGCCGCACCAGCCGCGATCGGTCCGGCGGACATCGTCCGCCCGGGGGAGACGCCGGAGCACTCCGCGGCGTCCGCCCGGCTGGTTCCACCCGGTACCCGCCGGGTCCGCGGTGGGATGCCACCTGGCCGAGGGTCCTGGGCCAATCGTGGGTCCTGGGGAGATAGCCTCACGAAAAGTGAGCCTTGAAGACCCGGCCCGGAGGATGACCTCCGGAACCCCCGGGGAGCAAGCCCGGGCGGAAGAATCCCCCGGGACCCCGGGGGCGCAGCGGCTGGCGTGATGAAGGGAAGAAAGCAGCATGCCCAAGATCAGGGTGGCGAATCCCGTTGTCGAGCTCGACGGCGACGAGATGACACGGATCATCTGGCAGTTCATCAAGAATCAGCTGATCTTGCCCTACCTGGATATCGACCTGAAGTACTTCGACCTTTCTATCCAGAACCGTGACGCCACCGATGACCAGGTGACGGTGGACGCGGCGAACGCGATCAAGCAATACGGTGTGGGCGTCAAGTGCGCGACCATCACACCCGATGAGGCGAGGGTCGCGGAGTTCGGCCTGAAGACGATGTGGCGGTCGCCGAACGGCACGATCCGCAACATCCTGGGCGGTGTCGTTTTCCGCGAGCCGATAGTGATGTCTAAT
>DATFVJ010000240.1:0-5428 GCA_035260365.1 Streptosporangiaceae bacterium | reverse complement strand
GAGCCACTGATCGTGGCGGTCGCCGGGCCCGCTGCCGCCGCGCCCGCGCCAAAGTGGCGCGGGCCCGGCGCCGACGGGCCGGCCGGCCGCGGCGGCCCCGTGGACCGCGCCATCGCGGACGCGACCCAGCGGCTTGATCTGATGACCGCCACCACCCGCCTGCTGCTCGAGAACGCGACGTTCAACGAATCGGTCACGCTGCAGCGGTGCGCGCGGCTGCTCGCGGCTGAGCTCAGCACCTGGGTCATCGTCGACGTCGTGCACGACCAGCAGCTGCGCAGGCAGTTCGTGGTGGGTCCGCCCCGCAGTGCGCGCACGGCCGAGCTGACCAGGGCCATCAGCGCGCTGGACCCGCAGCCAGGCTCGCTGCCAAGCGAGGTGCAGGAGTCGGAGCGGTCACGGCTGCTCGCCCACGTGGAGGACGTCTCCGTGCTCGGCGTCACCGGCTCGGACACGCCGGTGGTCACCCTCCTCGGCGCGACGTCCGTGCTCTGCGTGCCGCTGTCGGACGGCGAGCGCAGCTACGGCGCACTTACCTTGATCCGCCAGGCGGACGAGCGGCCGCTGGAGCTCGCCGATCTCGGGCTGGTGGAAGAGCTCGGCGAGCAGGTCGCGCTCGCGATCAAGGTGGACCGGATGTTCGTGCGCCGCTCCGAGGTCGTCGAGGCGCTGCAGGCGAGCCTGCTCCCCAGGGACGTGCCGCCCATCCCCGGCGTGGACATCGCGACCGCGTACATCACGGCCACCGAGGGCCTGGACGTCGGCGGTGACTTTTACGACGTCTACGACAGCCCAGGTGGCTGGGGCCTGGCGATCGGTGACGTCCAGGGCAAGGGTGAGGAGGCGGCGACGGTCACCGCGATGGCCCGGCACGCCCTGCGGGTCCTCGCGCACTGGAACGCCGACCCCGCCCAGGTGCTCGCGATGGCGAACGAGGTGATGCTCGCGCAGCAAAGCAGCGACAGGTTCGTCACCGCGATCGCCGCCCATCTGCGCTGGGACGGCCGGATCCTGCGGGTCACGCTGGGCTCGGCCGGCCACCCCGGACCGGTGCTCGTGCGGCCGGACGGGCGGGTGCGGCTGCTGTCAGGCGGCGGTCTGCCGCTCGGTCTTTTCCCCGAATGCGATCCGGCGTCCCAGGAACTGGAGCTGGAGCCCGGCGACATGCTGTTCTTGTTCACCGACGGCGTCACAGAGGCCCGCAGCCCGGAGAACGCCTACTTCGAGAACCGGCTGAGCGACGAGCTTTCCGCGCTCGCGGGGCGGCCCGCGCACGACGTGATCTCCGCGATGCGGACCCTTGTGCTTGAGTTCAGCCTGAACGATCTGCGGGACGACATGACAATGCTCGTCCTGCGTGTCCTCGAGCCCGCCGGGTAGGCGCACCGCGCCGCTGACCGGCGGCGCAGCCGCCGGTCAGCGCCGCGGTGCCGGGTCAGCGGCGCGCCCGCAGTGCGTCGAGCGCATCTCGCAGCCGCCCGATCCGCTCCTGCAGGCGGGCGACGACATCCGCGACGGCGCTGTCCAGGGCGAGCGACGCCTGGCCGGCGAGCACCGCGGCCTGGTCCTCCACCGCGGCGAGCCGGCCGGATAGTTCCGCCATGACCGAGTCGGCGCCGCCGAGCGGCCCGTCAAGCTGCGCGCGAAGCAGTTCGGCCTGCGCGTGCAGCTGCCTGTTCTTGGCGTACAGCTCGATGAAGACCGCGACCTTCGCGCGCAGCACCCACGGATCGAACGGTTTGGCGATGTAGTCGACGGCGCCGGCCGCGTAGCCGCGGAACGCGTAGTCGGGGTCGGCGTTCACCGCGGTGAGGAAGATGATCGGGATGTCGCGCGTCTTGGCCCGCCGCTTGATGTGGGTCGCGGTCTCGAACCCGTCCATTCCCGGCATGACCACGTCGAGCAGGATGACGGCGAACTCGTCGGTGAGCAGCGCCTTGAGCGCCGCCTCGCCGGACCTGACCGATACCAGGGCGTGATCCACTGACCCGAGGATGGCCTCGAGCGCGACGAGGTTTTCCTCCCGGTCGTCGACCAGCAGGATCTTCGCCTTGTCGGTCACCTGGTGCGTTCTCCTTCCTTGCGCCCTCACGTCGCCGGCGGTCAAACAGGCCGCGCTCGATGCTACCGGCTTCGCCACGATATGTGCATAGCCGGAAGCAATTAGCTACCGGATGGCGGAGAATCCGGCAGCGTTGGCCCTCGTTAGCCCTCGCTGGCCCTCTCGAGCCACTCGCGCATCACGCAGAGCAGGTGCTCGACGTCGACCGGTTTGGGAATGTAGTCGGAGGCGCCGGCGCCGATGCTCTTCTCCCTGTCGCCCTTCATGACCTTCGCGGTCAGCGCGATGATGGGCAGGTTGGCGAACTGCGGCATCCGGCGGATTGCCTCGGTCGTGGCGTATCCATCGAGTTCGGGCATCATCACGTCCATGAGGACGAGCGCGACGTCCTCGGTTCGCTCGAGCACGTCGATGCCCTCGCGGCCGTTCTCCGCGTAGAGCACTTGGGCGCCGCACCGTTCGAACACGCTGGTCAGGGCGAAGACATTGCGCACGTCGTCGTCGATGATCAGAATCTTCGCGCCGTTGAGCGCGTCACCAGGATCGGGCTCGGCGCTGAGCACGGGCTCCCTGACCCGATCGGACCGCAGCTCGCGCACCAGGTCACCACCGGCCTGTCCCTGGCGGCCGTCCGCGGGCGCCCGGCGGTCAGGTGCCTCGCGGTCGGCCGCGGGCGCCTGGCGGCCGTCCGCGGCGGACAGCTTCCCGGTGGGCCGCGCGTTCGTGCGGCCCGCCTCGGTGCCGTCGCCGTGGGCGGGCTCACCGGGCCCGCCAGCGCCACGCCACCGGTCAGCGAAGCCACCAGGCCCGGCGTCTTCGGCCGGTCCGTGTCTGGTGCTGTCGCCCGCTGGCCGGCTTTCCGCGTACCTGACGGGCAGGAAAAGCGTGAACGTGCTGCCGTGGCCGATCCTGCTGCGGGCACGGATCTCGCCGCCGAGCAGCCGCGCGATGTCACGGCTTATCGAAAGGCCGAGGCCGGTGCCACCGTAACGGCGGCTGGTCGTTCCGTCGGCCTGCTGGAACGCGTCGAAGATGACGCGCAGCTTGTCCTCCGCGACGCCCACACCGGTGTCGGACACGGCGAACGCGACGACCTCGGGCACGGCCGACAGCGGGCCGGTGAACTCCACGTTCGCCGCGCGCGATATGTATAGCCTGACGTTACCCGCCGCGGTGAACTTCACCGCGTTCGACAGCAGGTTGCGCAGCACCTGCTGCAGCCGCTGCTCGTCGGTGAACAGCTGCTCGGGCACGTCCGAGGACACTTCGACGCGGAACGTGAGGCCCCTGTCGACGGCCACCGGCCTGAATGCGGCCTCCACGTACTCGACGAGCGTCGCCATCGCGAGAACCTGCGGGTGCACGTCCATCTTGCCCGCCTCGACCTTGGACAGGTCCAGGATGTCATTGATCAGCTGGAGCAGGTCGCTGCCTGATTCGTGAATGGTCCTCGCGAACTCCACCTGCTTCGCGGTCAGGTTGCCGTCCGGGTTCTCCGACAGCAGCTTGGCGAGCACGAGGAGACTGTTCAGCGGCGTGCGCAGTTCGTGTGACATGTTGGCGAGGAACTCCGACTTGTACCTCGAGGAGAGCGCGAGCTGCTGCGCCCGTTCCTCGAGTGCCCGCCGCGCCTGCTCGATCTGGAAGTTCTGCACCTCGATCGCGCGGTTCTGCTTGGCGAGCAGCGCGGCCTTCTCCTCGAGCTCGGCGTTCGACCTCCGCAGCTCGCCCTGCTGGCGCTGTAGTTCGTCGGAGCGTTCCTGCAGTTCCTGCGTGAGCCGCTGTGATTGGGTGAGCAGCGCCTCGGTACGCGAATTGGCCATGATCGTGTTGATGGTCACACCGATGGTACCGACAAACTGGTCAAAAAACGCCATATGGGTGTCGGTGAACTGCTGCAAAGAGGCCAGTTCGAGGACGCCGAGCACCTGGTCTTCGAACAGAATGGGCAGCACCGCGATGCTGGCGGGCGCAGCCTCGCCGAGACCGGATCCGACCGTAATGTAACCGGTGGGCACGCGGGTAATGAGGATGGGCTTTCCTTCGACCGCGGCCTGCCCGACGAGCCCTTCGCCGAACGCGAACTGCGCGGCGCCCTTCCTGCGGAACCCGTAGGACGCGATCCTGTTCAGGACCGGCTCCTGCGTCGCGCCGTCGATGCCCGGCGGATACTTGGCAAGGAAGAAGGCGCCGAACTGGGCGGACGTCAGCGGGGTCAGCTCGCTCATGATCAGCTGGGCGAGGTCGAGCAGGTCGCGGTGGCCTTGCATGAGGCCGGCGATCCTGGCCAAGTTGGTCTTCAGCCAGTCCTGTTCCTGGTTGGTGCTGGTCGTCTCGCGCAGGTTGGCGACCATCAGGTTGATGTTGTCCTTGAGCTCCGCGACCTCGCCGCGCGCGTCAACCTGGATGGACTGCGTCAGGTCACCCTCGGCAACCGCGCTCGCCACCGCGGCGATCGCGCGCACCTGGGTGGTGAGGTTGCCCGCGAGCTCGTTCACGCTCTCTGTCAGGCCCTTCCAGGTCCCCGACACGCCGCGGACCTGCGCCTGGCCGCCGAGGCGGCCCTCGCTGCCGACCTCGCGGGCGACCCGGGTGACCTCGTCCGCGAACGCGGACAGCTGGTCGACCATCGTGTTGATCGTCGTCTTGAGCTGGAGGATCTCGCCGCGCGCATCGACGGCGATCTTCTTGCTCAGGTCACCTCCCGCGACGGCCGTCGCCACCTGGGCGATGCCGCGCACCTGCCCGGTCAGGTTGTCGGCCATGGAGTTGACGTTGTCCGTGAGATCCTTCCAGATCCCCGACACGCCGCGGACCTGCGCCTGGCCGCCGAGACGGCCCTCGGTGCCGACCTCGCGCGCCATCCTGGTGACCTCGTCCGCGAACGCGGACAGCTGGTCGACCATCGTGTTGATGGTGTCCTTGAGCTGGAGGATCTCGCCCTGCGCGCCGACGGTGATTTTCTTGCTCAGGTCGCCGTTGGCGACCGCGGTGGTGACCTGGGCGATGCCGCGCACCTGGACGGTGAGGTTGGAGGCCATCCCGTTCACCGAGTCGGTGAGGTCTTTCCACACCCCGGACGCGCCGCGGACGTGGGCCTGGCCGCCGAGGTTGCCTTCGGTGCCGACCTCGCGGGCGACCCTGGTGACCTCGTCCGCGAACGCGGACAGCTGGTCGACCATCGTGTTGATGGTGTCCTTGAGCTGGAGGATCTCGCCCTGCGCGCCGACGGTGATCTTCTGTGACAGGTCTCCCGTGGCGACCGCGGTGGCCACCTGGGCGATGTCCCGCACCTGCGCGGCCATCTGGGTGACCTCCGAGGCGTGCAGCGCGAGCTTTCCGCCCACCTCGTCGACGAGCGCGGTG
>DATFVJ010000239.1:0-5207 GCA_035260365.1 Streptosporangiaceae bacterium | reverse complement strand
GGGGCGCGGCGGGTTCAGCCCGTCCCACCGATGACAACCGCCGACTCATTAGGAGTGGCCGTGACGTCGCACGCAGGCTCGCCCGGCCAACCGGCCGCCCTGCCTTCGCCGCGCGGGGCGGTCCCTGGATCGGGTCAGGCGGTCCCCGGATCGCGCCGGGCGGTCCCTGTTCTGCGTGCCTTAACCGTCCCGGCCCGGCTGCGCCTGCTGCTCATCGTCCTGGTGGCCGTCAGCGCGGCGTGGGGTGTGGTCGCGGCGTGGACCGTGGGCCAGCACGCCTCGGCCGCCGGCGGCGTCGCGTCGACGAGCGAACCGCTCAGCGTGGATGCGCAGCAGATCTACCGTGCGCTTTCCGACGCGGACGCGACCGCGGCGGCGGGCTTTCTGTCCGGCGGGCTCGAGCCGATCACGGCGCGTCAGCGATACGCGGCCGATGTGGCCAGGGCGGCTAGCAGCCTGGCGGCGGCCACCGGCACGGCCGGGCAGGTCCCGGCCAGGTCCCGGCTGGCCACTCTGGCCGCGGATCTTCCCGTTTACACCGGGCTGGTGGAGACGGCCAGGGCCGACAACCGGCTCGGTCTGCCGGTGGGCGCCGCGTACCTGCGGCAGGCGTCCGGGTTGATGCGGGCCACGCTGCTGCCGGCCGCGCGTGAGGCGTACGTTCAGGCGAATGCCCAGCTGGCCGGCGACGACGGGCGCGCCTCCGGATGGCCGTTCGTCGCGGTGGCCGCCATCGTCGTCGTCGGCGTGGCCCTGATCTGGGCCCAGCGATGGCTTGCCCGGCGCTCGCACCGCCTGTTCAACCGCGGCCTTGTGGTCGCGTCCGTGGTCGGCCTCGCCTCGGCCGTCTGGCTGCTGAGCGCGCTGACCTTCGCCCGTGTGCAGGTGATCGACGCCCGCGATCACGGGTCAGCCCCGGTGGAGGCGCTCGCCCAAGCCGACATCGCCGCGTTGCAGGCACGCGACGACGAGAGCCTGACCCTGATCGACCGCGGCGGCGACGACTCGTTCCAGCAGGACTTCCTCGCCGTCGAGCGCAGGCTCGGCCCGGGCGCCGGCACGCTGCTGACCGCCGCGAGCACCGCCGCGAGCGGCAGCCCCGGCGCGGGACCGGCCGCGGCCGCGGCGCGCGGCGCGCCCGCCTGGTTCGCCGCCCACCAGCAGGTGCGCCGTCTGGACGACTCCGGTAACTACAGCGGCGCGGTGCAGCTTGCGATCGGCTCAGCCCCCGGCGGCTCGGGCACGCTGTTCAACCGGCTCGATACCGCCCTGACCACCGCGATCGGTCAAGATCAAGCTGGGTTCCGGTCGACCATTCAGTCCGCGCGTAGCGCGTTCACCGGGCTGGAGGCCGGGATGATCGTCTTGTCACTGGTGATGGTGGCCGGCTGCGCGTGGGGGCTCGCGCAGCGGATTGCCGAGTACCGATGAGCGTGCACCGATGAGAACACCTGGCCGGCTGCTCCCGCTGCTCGCCGTCGCCGTGCTGCCGGTGTTCGCCACCCGATCGGCGGCTCCGGCCGCGGCCCACGCCGCTGCGGTTCATGCCGCTGCGGCCCACGCCGCTGCGGTTCATGCCGCTGCGGCCCACGCGGCCGCGGCCCACGCCCCTGCGGCCCACGCCCCTGCGGCCCACGCGCCCGCGCGCCCGGGCGCCGCCGCCTGCGACCCGACCGCGAGCCTGCGGCCGGCCGGCCCGCCACAGGTCACGTCAGGCTCCTTCATGGCGCGGATCCGGGCCCGCGGCTACCTCATCGCCGGTGTCGACCAGAACACCTACCACTTCGGCTACCTCAACCCCTTCGATGGCCAGATCGAGGGGTTCGATGTCGACATGGTGCACCAGATCGCGGCCGCCATCTTCGGCGACCCGAACAAGGTGCACTTCAAGGCGATCACGGACGCCCAGCGAATTCCCGTCACGACGTCCGGAGCGGTCGACATCGTGGCGCACACGATGACGATCACCTGCGCGCGGCTGCAGCAGGTCGACTTCTCGACCGTGTACTACGACGCCGGCCAGCGGGTGCTCGTGGAGAGCGGCTCGCGGGTGGCGCAGATCGGCGACCTGGGCGGAAAGAAGGTCTGTGCGACGACGGGCTCCGACTCCCTCGCCAATATCGCCGCGGCGCCCGGGCACCCGATCCCCGTTGCGGCGCCGTACTGGACCGACTGCCTCGTACTGCTGCAGGAGGGCGGCGTGTCCGCGATATCCACCGACGATTCCATCCTCGTGGGCCTCGCCGCCCAGGACCCGTACACCAGGATCGTCGGCCCGCGATTCACCGACGAGCCCTACGGCCTCGCGATCTCGGCGCAGCACCCGGACTTCGTGCGGTTCGTCAACGCGGTGCTCGCCCAGATCCGCGGCAACGGCCAGTGGGCCGCCAGCTACGCCCACTGGATCGGCACGCCGGTACCGCCGCCGCCACCGGCCCACTACAAGGACTGACCGCATGGTGATGACCCACGAGGCAACAGCGACGCCGGGGCAGGCCCGATGACGGCGTGCACACGGCCCGGCTGCACCGGAACCATCGAGGACGGCTACTGCGACGTCTGCGGGCTCGCCGCCGCCCCGCAGGCCAGCCAAGCGGCCGCGCCGCAACCCGCGGCCGGCGCGCAGGCCAGCCACGCGGCGGCGCAGCAACCCGCGGCCGCTGCGCCGCCGGTGACCGCAAGCGTCTCCGTGCCCGTGTCACGCGGTACCCGCGGCTCGGGATCCTCCGGCGGCCGCAGTGCGCGCGGTCACCTGGGCGCCGGACTGGTCGAGATCCCGCCGGTCCAAGCCCGCGACCCAGCCAGCGCGGTGCTCAAGAATCCGCAGGTGGCCGAGAACAAGCGGTTCTGCGGCAACTGCGGACAGCCGGTCGGCCGCAGCCGCGACGGGGCACCCGGCCGCACGGAAGGGTTCTGCCGTAACTGCGGGAGCCGCTTCTCGTTCCAGCCGAAACTGCAGACCGGCGAACTCGCCGGCGGACAGTACGAGCTGCTCGGCTGCCTCGCGCACGGCGGGCTTGGCTGGATCTACCTGGCCAGGGACCGCAACGTGAGCAACCGGTGGGTGGTGCTCAAGGGCCTGCTCGACACCGGCGACGCGGACGCGCAGGCCGCCGCGGTGGCCGAGCGGAGGTTCCTCGCCGAAGTCGAGCACCCGAGCATCGTCCGCATCTACAACTTTGTGCAGCACAGGGACCGGCAGACGGGAGAGCTGGCCGGCTACATCGTGATGGAGTACGTGGGCGGTCAGTCCCTCAAGCAGATCGCGCTCGACCGGCGCGCCGCCGGCGGGCCGCTGCCGCTCACCCAGGCGCTTGCCTACGCGATCGAGGTCCTGCCCGCGCTCGGTTACCTGCACAGCCTGGGGCTCGTGTACTGCGACTTCAAGCCGGACAACGTCATCCAGACGGAGGAACAGCTCAAGCTCATCGACATGGGCGGTGTGCGGCGGATCGACGACCAGGACAGCCCCATCTACGGGACGGTCGGCTACCAGGCACCTGAGATCGCGACCGACGGGCCGTCACCCTCCTCGGACCTCTACACCGTCGCGCGGACCCTCGCCGTGCTCACCCTGGACTTCGCCGGCTACACGAGCACGTACAAGGAAAGCCTGCCCGACCCGGCCAAGGCACCGCTGCTTGCCGAGCAGGAGTCCTTCGCCCGGCTGCTGCGCCGCGCCACCCACCCGGAACCACGCCGCCGCTTCTTCGTGGCCGATGACATGGCCGAGCAGCTCACCGGCGTGCTGCGGGAGGTTCTCGCGGTGGGCGACGGCCGCCAGCGGCCGGCCCTTTCCACCAGGTTCAGCCCCGAACTGCGGGCCATCGGCGCGGCGGACGCCGCGAGTGTGGGCGAAGCCGCGGTACCGCCAGGCCGCCTTCCCGGCCTCGCCGAGATCGTGGCCGGGCTCCCTGTCCCCCAGGTCGACAGCACCGACCCGGCCACGAGCTACCTGGCCGCGTTGAGCACACTCGGCCCGGCGCAGCAGGCCGAGGCGCTGCAACTGGCCCTGTCCGGCGCACCGGGCGCGCCCGCCGGGCTGGCCGATTCCGTCGAGGCGCACCTCGCGCTCGCCCGGGTACGGATAGCCGCCGGTGATGTGGTCGGCGCCAAGGTGACGCTGGACGAACTGATCACGCGCGGCGACGCCGACTGGCGCGTCACCTGGTATCACGGCCTGTGCCAGCTCGCCGTCGGCGCGCACGCGCGGGCGCGGAGCGCATTCGAGGGCGTGTACGATACCCTGCCCGGCGAGCTCGCGCCCAAGCTCGCGCTCGCATCGGCGGCCGAGGGCGCCGGGGATCGCGAGGCGGCCACGCGGTACTTCCGCGTGGTATGGACGGTCGACCATTCCTATGTGAGCGCCGCGTTCGGGCTCGCCCGAGTGCTGATCGCGGCCGGTGACCAGGCCGGCGCGGTCGACGTGCTCGCGTCCGTGCCCGAGACGTCAAGTCACTATGTCGCGGCGCAGATCGCCGCCGTGCGGGCGCGTGTCTGCGGCCGCGATCCCGCTCGCCTTACCGTGGCCGACCTGCAGGAGGCAGGCGAGCGCCTGGTCCGGCTTGGGCCCGACACCGCCCGGCGGGAGAGCCTCACCGCGGAGATACTCCAGGCGGCGCTGAGCTGGCTGGCGGCGGGCGGCGCTGCCGTCGGTAGCGTACCAGCGGGCCGCGCGGCTGACCCGGGCGGCGCTGCAAAGGGCAACACACCGGCGAGCGGCGCGGCTGCTCCGGGCGGTGCCACGGCGGGCAGCCGGCTGCTTGGCTGCGACCTGACCGACCGTGCCCTGAGGTTCGGTCTCGAGCGGAGCTATCGCGCGCTGGCCAGGCTGGCGTCCGGCAGGGACGAGCGGATAGCGCTCGTCGACCTCGCTAACGACGTCCGCCCAAGGACGTGGTGGTGAGGCTCGCCGCGCCGTCGCGAACCAGCACGCCACCACGGTCAAGCACGGTCGCGGCCCGGGCCGTCGAGTCGCGCACTTGCACAAGCAGGAAGTTGCCGCGCGGTGTCACGGCCCGGCCGGCGATTTCTCCGGCGGCTGCCACCCGCGGCGGACAGCTACGCGGCGGACAGCTATGCGGCGGTGGCTGCGGTCAAATTCACGATGCGTTCCAGGACCCGAGGAATGTCGCGTCTTTCGCGGTGACCGTGGCCGCGAACATCGGGTGCAGTTCGAGCGACGGCGAGTACTTGCTGGCCGGCAC
>DATFVJ010000238.1:0-7720 GCA_035260365.1 Streptosporangiaceae bacterium | reverse complement strand
CCGCCGGCCGCGATCACGCCGGGCGTGGTGGCGGGTGAGCCGATGTTGTTGAACGGGCCCGCGTCGCCGCTGCTGGCCACGACCGTCACGCCGGCGGCCACCGCCGCCTGGTCGGCCAGCGCCACCGGGTCATTCTGGGTGTTGGGCACCGGGTTGCCGCCGATGGACTCGTTCAGCACGTTCACGTGGTCGTGCAGGACCGCCCACTCGATCGCCTGGATGATCGTCGAGTTGAAGAAGCCGGGGTTGGGGCCCGACAGGTTCAGCACAGCGAGGCTGGCACCGGGCGCGATGCCTTTGATCCTGATGGTGCAGCCGGGCGGCAGCGGGTGGGCCGGGTTGACGAAGCCGGACAGGTCATAGGTCTGGTTGGCCTGCGAGGCGATGGTGCCGGCGTCGAGGAAGGCTTCCCGGCCGTCCGTCGGCGCGTTGGTGCCGAACCCGCTGAAGTCCTGGTAGTCGAAGATGACGTGCTGGCCGTTCGCCCGGATCAGGTCGGGATTGTTCGGGTCGATGCCGTCGGCGATGATCGCGACCTTGATGCCGGTTCCGTCCGCGATCTGCTCCGCGTCGTCCACGTTCATCACGGTCCGCGCCTCCGGCTCGACCAGCGGCCGGCTGGGGTCGGACGGGCAGACCTGCTGCGGGGCTGACGGGCTGGCGTGGCCGCGGCGTACCGAGCGCGGGATGGCCGGCCCGGAGCCCCGGCCAAACTGCGTCAGGTGCCGGACCGCGTCGGGGACGACGGCCATGACCGCCGGGCTGGCACTCAGCCGGCTGATCTCTGCCGTCGAGATCGTCGCAGCGATCGCGTTGACGATGTGGAAGCTTCTGACGTGCGCGGCGTGCAGCGTGGCGAGCTCGGACATGACGCTGCTCTGGGCGGCGTTCGCCGCCTGGATCCGCTGTTGCGCGGTCGCTCTCGTGGCCGGCAGCGTGGAAAGCTGGTTCTTGAAGATGATGACCGAACGGTGGGTCGCGTCGGCCGAGAGTTTTTGGACCTGCGCGGCGGACAGGACGGATGGCTGCCCGCGGAAGACGTGACCCGGCGACGTGGACGCCGTGGCCGTGCCGCCGATGCCCAGGCAGACCAGCCCGGCGGCGGACAATAACGCCAGGCGACGAGAAGCTGAACGCATGATCGGTTTCCCCTTTCGGGGGGCGGTCGATGATCTGCTGGAACCCTCCCTGATCCCATTCGCCGCCCTACGCCAGCCTGCTCCTCAACGCCCCCTTGTCAAGAAGCCTATTTGCGGGCTCTGGCCGCCTCGCCCGGGCCGCCGCGCCGCGGTGGGTACGGAATGATCCGGCTATGCACAAGAGGTAGCGGCCGCTCACAGATACCACCCCGCCGCCATCCACCGGTCAGCCGCCGGTCAGCCGCGGTGGCAGAGCATTGATCCCGAACGGCTGCCGCGGCCTGACACCCAGGAAGGAGCCGTCGCACGTGCCTGCGGGCGCTTGGGCACGGGTCAGTCGGTCAGCAGCGGCACCGAGGGACCGTGGTCGAGCCGAGCGCCGCGGCGCGGGTCACGGCCGCGGTGCAGGAAGGCCAGTTCCCCGTCGGGCGGCCCCACGAGCAGGCCATCCGGCTTCGCGACGCCGCTTGCCACCTTGGCCAGGAACTTCGTGCGGGCCACCACGACCGTGATGGGCAGGCCGACGCGCTCGCGGATCTCGCCGCGCAGCCGCGGGTCGTCGCGCTGCTCGACCGACGCGCGCAGAACGCGTCGAGGTCGGCGTGCAGGATGCTCGCCTCGCCTGGCACCCCTCCATGTTCGCACATACGTTCGGATCAAGGGACCGGTGCTGAACTGCTAAATCACGCCCGCCGCGACCGCGACGCCGACCGCGACGAGCACCAGCCCGCCGAGCAGTTCGCCGCGGTGACCGGCCGCGGTCCCGATCCGGGCACCAAGCTCCAGGCCGCCGAGCGACATGGCCACGCTGACCGCGCCGATCGTGACCGCGGCGACCGCGAGACCGACGTGATAGGTGCCCAGGGCGAACCCGACCGCCAGATTGTCGACGCTTAACGCGAGCCCGGCGGCCAGGATCTGCCAGGTCGGCTGTGCGCCGCCAGTCACCCGCCGGCCGCCCGCGTGGCTGGCTTGGCCGGCCCGGCCAGCCCGGCCGGCCCGGACCGCCTGGACCACGCCGTAGGCGCCGGCCGCGATCAGCGCGGCGCCGCCGGCGGCGCGCGCGGCCGGGCCGAGCGCATGCGCGAGGCCACGCCCGAGCAACAGGCCGACGGCCGGCATGCCGGCCTCGAACACGCCGAAGACGAGGCCGACCCGCAGGCGGGTACGGCCGTCGATTCCCGCGGCGCCGATGCCGATCGCCGCGGCGAAGTTGGACAAGCCAAGGGAAACGGCTACCAGCAGCAAGGCCAGCACGCGGCAACGGTACCGGCCGGACACCAGCGGCGCGGCCGCAGCGCTCAGGGCCTGGGTGCGTCAGGCCCGCCGCCGCCGCGGCCCGTAGGTCTCGATCAGCTTGTCGGTCACGGCGTCGATGTGCGCGTCGACGCGCTGGCGCGCGGGGTCTTCGTCGTACCACGCGACGATCTCGCGCGCGCCCTGCTCGAACGGGATAACCGCACGGTAGCCGGGTACCACCCGGCGCAGTTTGGAGTTGTCGAACACCATCGAGTGCGCCTTGTCGCCGAGCAGGCCGGCTCCCCACTGCGGATCGGCCGCCGCGATCGCGTCAGAAGGGACGTGCACGATGTCGGCCGCGGCGCCCGCCGCCGCGGCCAGAGTGTGCGCGATCTGGTTCCAGGTGAGCACGTCGGCTGAGGTGATATGGAACGCCTCACCGATCGTGCGCGGATGGCCGAGCAGCGGCACGAAGCCCGCCGCGAAGTCGCGGTGATGGGTCAGCGTCCACAGCGACGTGCCGTCGCCGTGCACGATGATCGGCTTGCCCTGCCGCATCCGGCCGGCCACCGTCCAGCCGCCCTCGAACGGCATGAGCGTCTTGTCGTAGGTATGCGAGGGCCGCACGATCGTGGCCGGGAAGCCCTCGTCGCGGTAGGCCGCCACCAGCACGTCCTCACAGGCGATCTTGTCGCGGGAGTACCGCCAGAACGGGTTGCGCAGCGGCGTGGACTCCACGATCGGTACCCGCGCCGGTGGCGTCTGGTACGCCGAGGCGGAGCTGATGAACACGTACTGGCCGGTGCGGCCGCGGAACAGGCCGATGTCGGCGCGCACGTGCGCGGGGGTGAAGGCAACCCAGTCGACGACGGCGTCGAATTCGCGATCGCCAAGCGCGTCCCTGACGGAGGCGGGGTCACGTATATCGCCGCGCAGCACGGTGGCCTGCGGGGGCAGCGGGCGCTGCCGGCTGCTGCCGCGGTTGAGCACGAACAGCTCGATACCGCGCTCGGCGGCCATCCAGGAGCAGGCCGAGCTGATGACACCGCTGCCGCCGACGAACAAGACCCTGAGGCTGTTCATGAGGGGGCCACGATTCCGCCGCCGTGCTCGAGGATCTCGGCCGCCCCCCGGGCGACGCAGCGGAGCGGGTCGTCCACGACGACGGTGGGGATGCCCGCCGAGGCCTCGATCCTGCTGGCCAGGCCGAACAGCAGCGCCCCGCCGCCGGCCAGCCGGATCTTTCCCCTGACCACGTCTTCCGCGAGGTCGGGCGGAACGTCGGTCAGCATCTCCTGTACCGCGGTGACGATCGCGGCGACGAGGTGTTCGAGCGCCGCGGCGACCAGCGGGCCAGGCACGTGTTCGACGCGAGGCGTCCGGCTGGCGGCGTCGACGCCGACGACCTCGGCGTACCCCGTGTCGCCTCCGGTGAGCCCGAGCGTCATCTTCAGGCGCACCGCCGCCTTCCGGCCGAGGAGCAATCCGAGTTCGATCCTGGCGGCGTGCACGATCGCCTCGTCCATGGCGTTGCCGCCGAGCCGCAGCGACTGGGCACGCACGACGCGGCCGCCTGCCACCACCGCGACCTCGGTCGTCCCGCCCCCGACGTCCACGACGAAGGCACCCTCGCCGCCGGCCAGGTCGACACCCGCCCCCGCGGCGGCGGCGACCGGCTCGTCAACGAGCGTGACCATGCAGTGCGGGCTGCGGGTCGAGATGGCGGACGGTATCGACCTCCGCTCCACCCACGTGGCGCCGGCGGGCACGCACACCACCGCGTGGGGCCGCAGCAGCCAGCGGCGTACACGCGCCCGGCGGAGGAAGGCACGCAGCATGACCGCGGCCGCATCAAGATCGGCGATGACCCCGTCCCGCAGCGGATAGATCACTTCGACGTCGACGGGTTCCTTCCCCGCCAGCGCGTCCGCGGGATGGCCCACCGCGGCCACCCGGCCCGTCAACCTGTCCACGGCGACCGCGGAGGGCTCTTCGACAACCAGGCCCCGGCCAGCGACGCTTACCAGAGTGTTGACCGTCCCGAGGTCGATCGCTACGCCCGGCCGGAAGCGCATGACGCTCACCCTTTGATCGAGATCCTGCCTAGCATTTGTCCAGTGATACGCCTCTGCCCCTCCCCAGTATGACCTTCGCCGGCCGGCCGGCCACCCGCGCGGCCAACAGGGGAACGCTCGCGGGACGGTCCGGACCGGCGCCCGGTTCGCCCATCCGCGGCGGGCCGCCGCTCGCGCGGTTCGCATCCTCGGGCGCTGTCCGTTAGGTGACAATGGGGAACATCTCCGGACACCGGAGCATCAGGGAGTACCGCGCAGCACGTTACTGGAAGGCTCCGGGCATGAAACCTGCTGGGCCGGCCGCCGGCCCGGCGAGCCTGACCGGGGGCCTGATCCTGGCGATGATCGCCTTATACGCCACCCCCGTCCTGCCCTTCGAGCACCCGGCCAGGCGGAAGTTCGCCATGCAGCTCGACGTCTTCGCCCGCGCCGCGCGCAAGGGGCACGCGACGCGCTGACAGCGGACTCGGTGCTCGACGGCTACCACGCCGCCGGCCCGCGAGGACCTGAGCCGGGAGCGATGATCATGCCGGGGCTCCACCTCAGGGGATCCCCGCATCAATGGATGCCGCATCCGCGGCAGCCGTTCGGGATAAAAGGGCTTTACCCGGGTCAGCGCCTGCTCGCGCGCAGCCGCTGTAGCTGGTACAGCCGGGCCTCGGTCTCCTTGTCCGCGGGGACATAGGCGACCATGCGGGTGCCGAGCCGCTGGCCGAGCCACAGGTTGGTGTAGTCGAGGCGCAGCAGGCCGGCCTCGGCGTGCAGGAAGCGCTTTGTCCGGTTCTCCGGCGCCGCGACGTCGTGGCGCTCCCACAGCTGCGCGAACTCGGGCGACGCCTTGGTGAGCCGGCTGACCAGGCACTTCCAGGCCGGCTCGGCCACGTGCTCGGCCATGGCGGCGCGGAATTCCGCGACCATCCGCCGCGTGGCGTCGTCCCAGTCGATCATCGACGCCCGCCAGGCCGGACTGGTGAAGCAGAGCCAGAGCGAGTTACGGTCCCCGAACGGAAGCTCGTCGAGGTCGAACAGGTGCCCGAAGGTGGCGTTGTAGGCGAGCAGGTCGTAGCGGGCGTTGCGGACACACGCGGGATAGGGCTCGAGGTGGTCGAGCAGCGGCTGGATGGTCGGCGGCAGCGACTGGCATTCGCTCGCCGGGCTCCCGTCCTGCGCTTCGGCCAGCGTGAACAGGTGCGCCCGCTCGTGCGGGTCGAGCAGCAGCGCACGCGCGATCGCGTCGAGTACCTGCGGGGAGGCGTGGATGTCGCGGCCCTGCTCGAGCCAGGTGTACCAGGTGACCCCGACCCCGGCCAGCGTGGCGACCTCCTCCCTGCGCAAACCTGGCGTACGCCGGCGGGATACGGGCGGCAGGCCGGCCTGTTCCGGTGCGATCCGCTCGCGCCTGCTTCGCAGGAACGCGGCAAG
Source organism: Streptosporangiaceae bacterium (assembly GCA_035260365.1). Lineage (GTDB taxonomy): Bacteria > Actinomycetota > Actinomycetes > Streptosporangiales > Streptosporangiaceae > DATFVJ01. Next base: position 1,845 of record DATFVJ010000238.1, on the reverse strand, counting down.
CTCATGGCGGCGCACCTCTGCCTCGCGCCCGTCCGCCGCGTGCCCGTTCGCCTGGGCCCGCGGCTGGCCGGCATCGGTGCCCACATCGGGCAACGCCGCAGTTGGTGTCATGACTCCTATGATGCCAGAAGGCTTATCCGATTGCCAGGTAGCTCCACTACTAGGATAAACACGCTCTGGTACCTGGCTGAGATTCCGCGCACGATGGTGACATGCCCGCACACCCTGACGTCATCGACCGCGCTCACGCACCCACCACGGACGGCATTCCCGCCGCGGCGGTGACCCTCCCGGCCGTATCCGCCGCGGCGCTGACCGGCGCTGGCCTGGCCACGCTCCTGCTCGGCGTGCTGCTGCCCATGGTCGACTTCTTCATTGTCAACGTGGCGCTGCCGAGCATCGACCGGGATCTGCACGCCAGCGCGCCCCTCCTCGAGCTGGTCGTTTCCGCGTACGCGTGTGCGTACGCCCTGCTGCTTGTCATGGGCGGCCGGCTTGGCGACACCTTCGGCCGCAGGCGGCTCTTCCTGACCGGCATGGCCGCGTTCACCGTCACGTCCCTCGCCTGCGGGCTCGCGCCGTCCGCCGCGGTACTTGTCATCGCGCGGGCCGCGCAGGGCGCGTCGGCCGCGATGATGGTGCCGCAGGTGCTCGCCACCATCCAGGCGACGACCACCGGCCAGCGCCGCACCCGCGCGCTTGGCCGCTACGGCGCGACCGGCGGGATCGCCGCGGTCATCGGCCAGCTGCTCGGCGGCGTCCTGGTCTCGGCGAACCTCGCCGGCGCGACCTGGCGGCCGATCTTCCTCGTCAACGTGCCGATCGGCGTGGCCGGCCTCGTGCTCGCCCGGCGTTACCTGCCCGACACGCAGGCGGACGGCGCCGCTCCGGTGGACGGGCCGGGCACCGTACTGCTCGGCGTCACGGTCCTCGCCTTGCTGATTCCGCTCACCGAAGGCCGCTCGCTACACTGGCCGGCCTGGACGATCGCGCTCCTGGCCGTCGCACCGATCGCCGCCGTGGGCCTCGTTGTCGCCGGGGCACGCAGGGAGCGCGCCGGGCGCGTGCCGCTGGTTCCGCCCTCCCTGCTCCGGCACGCGACCATGCGCCGCGGCCTCCTGCTCGCGCTGCCGTTCTTCGCCGGATTCGGCGCGTTCATGTTCTGCTACGCCCTGCTGGTCCAGCAGGGCCTGCGGGCCAGCGCCGCGGCCGCGGGCGCGGGCCTCGTCCCGATGGCGGCCACCTTCCTGCTCGCCTCGCTGTGCACGTCGCGGCTGCTCAGCAGGTTCGGCCCCCGCGTGCTCGTCGCCGGTGCGGCCCTGCAGGCGGCCGGCCTGCTGATCCTCGGCGGCACGGTGCTCACCGCGTGGCCCGGCCTGTCGATCGTCGCGCTCGCACCCGGCCTGGCCGTGGCGGGCGCAGGGCAGGGACTCGTCATGAGCCCGCTCATGGGCGTGGTGCTTTCCGACGTGCCGCCGTCGGCGGCCGGGGTGGGCGGCGGTGTCCTCGCCACCACCCAGCAGACCGCCCTCGCTCTCGGGGTCGCGACGCTGGGCAGCTTGTTCCTCGCGCTGGCCGGTGACGGCGCCGGTATCCGCAACGGGTTCCTCGTCGTGATCGCCGTCCAGGTCATCGCCGCCGTGGGAGTCGCGGCCGGGGCACGGCGGCTGCCCGACCGCTGGCGCTCGCCGCGCTGACCCGTGCGGGCGGCCGGGGCGGACAGCTGATCCGCGAGTCCGGAAGGTGGCTTACGCTCCCGCGTGTGCAGCCCGGCCGCGTTCTTCCGTGGGTCCCGGCGCCGCCCGCGCCCACGGCCGGCGTCGTTACCGGCTCGACGCGGCCGGC
>DATFVJ010000237.1:0-3472 GCA_035260365.1 Streptosporangiaceae bacterium | reverse complement strand
TCTGTGGTGGGGCTGATGGTGGCGTCTGTGGTGGGGCTGATGGTGGCGTCTGTGGTAGGGCGGGCCGCGGCGTCCGCGGCGGCGGGTTCCGCTGGGAGCGCCACTTGGGCCGCCGATCCGGGGCAGGCAGCTTCGTGCTCGTTGCCGCGCATATGCCGCTCCAATCGCGATCTGCATCCATGGCGGATCCCAATCCAGAGGAACTCCACCCTGGCAACGTTGTCAAGGTAGTGCGCGCGAACCCGGCGTCCTCAAGATCCGTTTCTGTGTCAATCTGCCTGCACATAGCGCAGGCAGATTGACACAGTTGCGGATCTTGGTTGTTTCCTGGCCGCCGACGGGCCGAGGGCGTTAGCCCAAGCGCTGTGGACCGGCTTTAGGTGCCGCGCTGCCCAGGTGAGGTCGGCCGGGGCAGTGGTGCCGCGCTGCCTCGGCGCGGTCCCGGCGCAGCCCCGGCGAGCCCGGCGAGCCCGGGGCGAGCCCTCTGGCGGGCCCCCGGCGCGGTCCCGGCACGCCCCCCTGCGTGGCACCGGCGCGGAACTCCCGCCAGGGCTGATGCCTGCCCGGCGTAGAGGGGTGCGGAGCTGGCGTTACCCTCTGGTGTGATGAACCGTTTGCGCGTGCTCGCCGCCATGTCCGGCGGCGTCGACTCCGCCGTCGCCGCCGCCCGAGCGGCCGACGCCGGCCACGACGTCACCGGGGTGCATCTGGCGCTGTCGGCCAACCCGTCGTCCTACCGGACCGGCGCGCGCGGCTGCTGCACGCTGGAGGACGCGAGGGACGCGCGCCGCGCCGCGGACGTGATTGGCATCCCGTTCTACGTCTGGGACATGGCAGAACGTTTCGACCGGGACGTGGTGCAGGACTTCGTCGCCGAGTACGCCGCCGGGCGGACCCCGAACCCCTGCCTGCGCTGCAACGAGAAGATCAAGTTCGCCGCGGTGCTCGACCGGGCGCTGGCGCTCGGCTTCGACGCGGTCTGCACCGGGCACCACGCCCGCCTGGACCGGGGAGTGCTGCGGCGCAGCCCCGACGCTGGCAAGGATCAGTCGTACGTGCTCGCGGTGCTGACCCGCGACCAGCTCGCGCACGCGATGTTCCCGCTCGGGGACACCACCAAGGCGCGCGTGCGCGCGGAGGCGGGCCAGCGCGGCCTCGCGGTCGCGGACAAGCCGGACAGTCACGACGTGTGCTTCATCCCCGACGGGGGTACCCGCGAGTTCCTCGCCAGGCACCTCGGGTCCGCGCCCGGGCAGATCGTGGACACCGGCGGGCACGTCGTCGGCGGCCACGACGGCGCCTACGCGTTCACCGTGGGCCAGCGCAAGGGGCTGCGCATCGCGCGCCCGGCGCCGGACGGACGGCCGCGTTACGTGCTCGGCATCGAGCCCGTGTCCCGCACGGTCACCGTCGGCCCCGCGGAGGCGCTCGATGTGCGCGAGATCGCCGCGGAGCGCCCGGTGTGGACCGGCTGCCCGCCGCTTTCGCGAGCGCGCGACTGCCTGGTCCAGTTGCGCGCGCACGGCGAGGTGCACCCGTGCACGGCACGGCCGGACGGCCGACTGCTTCGGATCGGGCTGCACTCACCCGCCCGCGGAGTGGCGAAGGGCCAGGCGGCCGTTCTGTACGACGGCGACACCGTGCTCGGGTCGGCGACGATCGCCGCGGCGGAATAGCCCGCGACGCTGTTCCATTGTTAACCAGACAAGCCCGATACGCCCGCGCGGGCGAACCCGCGGGTATATACGCAGACGGACAGCGAAGTCACAGTCTGGTGACTCTCGGCGCAGGTGTGGCCGAGGGTACCTCCGTACAACTGGATGGGTGACATGCCGGTGTCAGACAAACACGAGATGGTTCTGATCGGCCCCGCGGAATCAGGGGCCGAGGAGTGGGCCTGCCCGACGTGTGGCCGCAGGATGTTGCTTCGATGGCCGCCGCACTACGAAAAACTTGTGCTCGCGCCAGGTGACCCGACCGCCGCTCACGTGGGCGGCAAGGGTGGCGTGCGGCTGGCCAGCGTCGAGGTAACTCCCGCGCCAGCGGCTCACGTGCCAGAAAGCGAACGCCAGTGGCTGCGCGACAACGGTATGGACTGGGACAGCAGATCCGCCTGAGCCGCCGGTCCTAGCCGCTTAATCCCGGCGGCGCCGGGATTAAGCGTACGGACGGCGGCGACTTAAGCGCTGACTCCTACGGTGCGGAGTATTCGCAGATTGGGGGCGAGTACCGCCGCTACCGGCGGCTGCCCGCCACCACCAACGGGAGGAAAGCCTATGTTCTCCGGACAGTTCCAAACACCCGCCGACCCTGACATTGCCCCGGGCATCCTGACCGGGACCGTGACCGGGATGACCGTGCTCGACCCGACCGAGAGTTACCCGCCCGGGGAAAAGACGACGATCCTCGAACCTGACGACCAGTTCAACGTGCAGCTCGACTGGAAGTTGTTCGGCCCGGTGGTCTGGGTCGTCGGCGGAATGTGGCACCTTCGGCTCTTTATCGACGACATCGACGGCCAGGGGCCGACGCACGGTCAACTCGGGTCCACCGTCGCCATGCCGGTCGTGATCACTGGTGACCCGACACTGTTCACGTATACCTTCCAGGTGCCGCCGAACAAGGTGAAGGAAGGCATCTACCGGCTCACCGCCGTCATCAACCACACGCCGGCGGGCGCCCCGCCAAATTCCACGTCATACACCGAGATGGCCGGCTTCGCCGAGTCCAGCCCGGTCCAGTTCACCACGACCCCGGCTGAGTCCAACTAGCCGGAGGGAACGGTCGTTCGGGCAAGATCCTGGCGCGGCAGCGACGAGACGGAAGGAGAAGGCCGATGTCCGGCCCCAGCTCCCCGCACAACGGCAACGGCGACGACTTCACCCGGATTTCCGGCATCGGGCGAAATCTCGACTCCCGGCTCCACAACGCGGGTGTCACTACGTACGCCCAGCTCGTTGCGCTGGGTCCGGACAAACTCGCCGCGCTGCTTGCGGACGCGGTCGCCATGTCACGTGGGCGGATCCTCAAGGAGGACTGGATCGGCCAGGCAACCAAGTTCGCCGGCGACGCCGACGACGATGCCGGCGCCGCTGGCGCGGCGACCAGGCACGCTGATGACGCTCCTTCGCGGGACGAGCCCGAGGTCAACACGACCGGCTTGCACTACGAGAGCTTCGTCGTCCGGATTCTGCTCCACGATGTGGACGGGCGCATCAGCAACACGATGGTTCAGCACGTCGGCAGCGGAACTGAGCGCCGCTGGGCGGGACTGGACCGATCCGCGCTGCTCGACTTCATCGTGAACCACGCCGCGCACGGGGCGGCCGCGTCGCCGGGGGCGCGGTCAGCGGCGCCGCCGGGCGGGGCGGCGGTGCCGCCGGGCGGGGCGGCGGCCGCCCCGAACGCCCAGGCACCGGCGTCGGAGCCCACCAACGTGCCGGCGACGGTGCGGCGGGACCCGCGCGTTCCT
>DATFVJ010000236.1:0-7264 GCA_035260365.1 Streptosporangiaceae bacterium | reverse complement strand
CCCGCCGGTGAGGTCGCCGACCGGCTCTACGAGGAACTACGGGCGCGCGGCGTCGAAGTGCTCTACGACGACCGCGGGGAACGGCCGGGCGTGCAGTTCGCCGACGCGGACCTGATCGGACTGCCGCTGCGGGTCACGGTGGGTGAAAAGTCTCTCGCCCAGGGCGGGGTCGAGTTCAAGCGCCGCGACCGTGACACGGCCGAGGTCGTGCCCGTCGATCAAGCTCCCGAACGCCTGCCGGGGGAGATACGGGCCATGTTCGAGGACATCGCCGCCCGGGTGCCGCCCGTCGCCCGGCCGATGTCGGCGTCCTGAGTGGCCGGCCTCCCGACGGGTACCTCCACGTCTGCGAGCCCCGTACCTCATGACCGGGCACGGGCTCAACGTCCCACCCGAAACCGTCATTTTCCGCCCCCGGTTCGTCCGGGTACGGCAATGGTTTCGGGTGGGAAGATGTACCTCATACGGTGAGGACAGTGAAGCGGCGGCCGCTTCTTCGCCACGTGCGCAGCGTGCGGTAGCCGAGGCGTCACCGCGCCGCGGCCCGCGTCGCTGCCACCATGGGCGGCCACCCGGTGTCGGGAGGGCCGGCCGCCGTCGCGCGCAGCCGCCTGGCGAACCTGCTCCATGGGCACAGCCGTGCGACGGCGTGCGCGTCGGCCGCGGTGTCGACGTCGCGCAGCACCGGCAGCAACCTGGTCCGAAGACCACGACCACGAAGCCGGGCGAGCTGCCGCGAGCCCGTGTCCGGCCGTGACATCGGCACACCGCTGACGGCCCGGCTGGCCAGCTCGGCTCCTGGCGCGCGAAACCCCAGCGCCCAGAAGCCGCCGTCCTGGGCAAGCCCGATCAGCGCGTCGGCGTCGTCCCAGCCGGGGCGCAGCAGCTGCGGGCCGACCTGGGGAGTGTCCATGCCGATCAGCAGCGCGGGGCCGGGCGCGAGCCGCGCCGCGGCGGCGAAGGCGGCGGCGATCCGGGTGTCAAGACCGCCTTGGACCTGCGGGATCACCGCGAAACCTGACGGCAGCCAGCCGCCGGGAGCTCCGTCGAGCGCGAGGATCGGCTGACCTGACGCGGCGCTGAGCACGGTTTCCAGCGTGTCGGCGAGCGCCGCTTCCGCGAGGGCGGCGGACTGCGCCGGGGTGAACGGCGGGCTGAGTCTCGTCTTGACCCGGCCGGGGACGGGTGCCTTGGCGATGACGATCAGGGTGGTCATCCGGTGGCCGCCTGCCAGGCGCGCCGCATGTCGCGCACCGCGCGCAGGGTCCCGGCCAGGGTTCCCGTCACCTTCGACCGGCCGGTACGAGGCAGGTAGCGCACGTCGGTCTCGCTGATCCGCCACCCGGCGGCCGCCGCGCTCAGCACCATCTCGAGGGGGTAACCGAACCGGCGGTCACGCAGGCCGAGGGCGAGCAGCGGCTCGCGCCGGGCCGCGCGCATCGGGCCGAGGTCGCGCAACTGGGCGCCGGTCGCGCGACGGACGCGGCGGGCGAGCAGCACGTTGGCGATCCGCGCGTGCGGCGGCCACGCGCGGATGCCGTGCGGGCGGCGGCGGCCGAGAACCAGGTCCGCGCCGCCCGCGAGCACGGGCGCGGCGACAAGCGGCAACTCGGCCAGGTCGAGCGAGCCGTCGCAGTCGCAGAAGCAGACCACCTCGGCCGACGCGGCGCGCAGACCGGCGTCGCACGCCGCGCCGAAGCCGCGGCGCGGTTCCCGCACGACGCGCGCGCCGAGACGGCTCGCGATCTCGGCCGACCCGTCCGAGGACCCGTTGTCCACCACGATCGCCCGGTAACCGGGCGGCAGCCGGCTCAGCACGTATGGCAAGGCAGCAGCCTCGTCGAGGCACGGCAGCACGACGTCGGCGACCGGCGCACCCGGTGACCCCGCGCTCGCTGGCGCGAGGCCGGGCTGTGGCGCAGCGGCGCTGGCGGCGCGCGGCGGTGCCGGGAGCGCCAGCGCCACCGTGGCTGGGCGCGGCACGGCCGCGGCGCGCCGGCTCAGCCGAACTCGTGCCAGGGTCACGATCGCGGCCACCGCGGCAGCCGTTAGGTATCCGATCGCAATTCCCCTCGTGTAACTGATCCCAGCGTCCTTACCGAAGATCGGCAGGTAGGCCGCGACGGCCAGGGGAAGCCACTCCGGCCGGCCGGCGAGCGCGGCGAGCGCGACAACCAGAGCCGTGTACCACGGGTACGCCGGCGAGGTCACGATGAGCGCAACGCCCACCATCACCACCGCGCCGCCGGCGGGCCGCTGGGGATCGGCGTACCGCATCACGGCCAGGGCCGTGACCGCCATGATCACTACTGCCGCCCGGCCGCACCACGCGACCGGCAGGACCTGTTGCAGCAGGGCGAAACGCGTGCCGTTGCCGTACCCCTCCTCCCGCAGGTAGCCGGGCAGGTAGCCGAGGATGTGGCCGCCGACCGCGAGCAGGTGGGGCAGATAGACCGCCGCCACCGCCCCCAGCGCGGCGGACGCGACCATGACGGGCCGCCGGCGCGCGACCGCGGGCGCGACCAGCGCGGGATAGAGCTTGGTCGCGACCGCCAGGCCGAGCAGGCTCCCGCCCACGGCGGCGCGGCCGCGGGTACCCGCGCCAGCGAGCACCACGAGCGCCGCGACCGTGAGCCCGGCCGCGAAGACGTCCACATGCGCGTCGTTGCCCGCCTCGAACGCGACCGTCGGGCACCAGGCCCACAGCACCGCGGCCCGCGGGTCGCGGCCCAGCCTGCGCAGTCCGGCGAGCAACACGCCGGTGACCGCAAGCGCCCCGAGCGCGGCACCGGCCTGCATCGGCCGCGTGCCCGAACCGGCGGGTGAGACCTCGTCGACGGCGAAGAAGTACACTTCCGCGACCGGCGGATAGATCGTGTGCACCCACGGGCGGTTGAGCCTCGAACAGCCGGGCACGAGCAGTGCGCCCGGCTGGTCCGGGTCCGGCGTACCCGGGCGCACGCACCAGTACGAGGCCGCGGGCCATAGGGCCGGGTCACGCAGGCTCGCCAGTTGCGGCGCAGCGGGCACATACTCGTACGGATCGATGCCTGCGGCCTGCACCCGGCCGTCCCAGCTGTAGCGGAACACGTCGTCCGACAGGTGCGGCGGGCCGCTGAACGCCGCGACCTCCATGGCCACGCCGCCGGCCAGGATCAGGGCGGCCGCGAGGCGGACGGGCAGCCGCCTGACGAGGAGCGCGCCAGCGGCGAACACGAGCCAGGCCAGCCCAAGGACGAGCAGGTCACTGATGCCGTACCGATGCCGGATGCCGGAATGGACACCGACGAACACGAGCCCGGTGAGCGCGGCGGCCGCGGCGGCCGCGCCGAGGACCCTGAGTTTCAGCACACGTCCAACCCTCGCACCCAGGGTCACACGCTCGGTCCGACGTGCGACGCATCGTCACCGGACCGTAAGGACTTTCTCTCATTCGCAAAGCTCACGATGAGGTTCCATCGAAGCATGGACAACGCGCCGCAGCGGGGGCCCCGGCCGCGGCCGGAACCGCCGCCGGGGCCGCCGCCGGAGCCGCCGCGGGGGCCGCCGCCTGGGCCGCCGCCGGAGCCGCCGCCCACCCGGCCCGAGCAGCGGCACGGGCCCGACCCGGCGCAGCCGCCGCGCCGTAGGGAACTGACGCGGGCGCACCCGCTGCGCGCCCGGCTGCCGCTGGCGCTGGCCGGCCGCGCGGCGTGGGCGCGGTCGGTCCGTGCCCGGCTGCCGCAGGTGCGGTCGCCGCGCATCGGGCCGCTGCGGCCCGGCGCGTTCAGCCCGAACCTGCACGACGAGCGGACCACCTCGTTCGTCGGCGTAGCGCTCGGCACCTGTTTCTTCGTCGCGTTCGTGACCGGGGTCTTCAGCCATCTGCTGCAGCACCCGCCGTCATGGCTGCCGCTGCTGACCCGTCCGGTCTGGGTTTACCGCCTGACGCAGGGCTTGCACGTGGCGACCGGCCTCGCCGCGATCCCGCTGTTCGCCGCGAAGCTGTGGACGGTGTACCCGAAGCTGTTCTCCTGGCCGCCGCTGCGGTCGCTGGCCCACGCCCTGGAACGTGCGTCGATCGCCGTGCTCGTGGCCGGAGCGGCCTTCGAGCTCGTGACCGGCCTGCTGAACACCGTGCACTGGTATGCCTGGCAGTTTCCCTTCACGGCGGCCCACTACTGGGTGGCCTGGGTGACGGTCGGTGCGCTGCTGACCCACCTGGGCGTGAAGGCGCCCGCGATCGCCCGCAGCCTTCGCCGCGGCGGCGCCGTGACCGCCGTGACCGCCGCGGGCAAGCCGTCCGCGGTAAGCCGCCGCTTCTTCCTCACGATGACCGGGGCCGCGGTCGGCGTGGTCACCCTGACCACCGTGGGGCAGTCGGTGACGTCGCTGCGGGGGCTGGCGTTGCTCGCGCCCAGGGACCCGCGGGACGGTCCGCAGCACGTGCCGATCAACAGGACCGCGGCGCAGGCGAGGGTGACAGCGGCGGCGATGGACCCGTCCTGGCGGCTCTCGGTCCGCGGCCCACGGCCCTACCAGCTGACGCTCGCCGCGCTCGCGGCCATGCCACAGCACCGGGCGCGGCTGCCGATCGCGTGCGTCGAAGGCTGGTCGGTTGACGCCGACTGGACCGGGGTGCGCGTGCGCGACCTGCTCGACCTCGCTTGTGTGCCGCGGTCGGCGGCGATCTTCGTGGTGTCGCTCGAACGCAGCGGCACCTATTCGTACAGCCGGATGGAGCGCCAGTACGCCCGCGATCCGCTGACCCTGCTCGCGCTGCGCCTGAACGGCGCTCCGCTTTCCGTCGACCACGGGTACCCGGCCCGGATCATCGCGCCCGGCCGGCCGGGTGTGCTGCAGACCAAGTGGGTCCACCTGATCGAGGTGGCCTAGTGGCCAGGGCCGGCCGCGCCGCGGCGATCCTGGCGGGCTGTCTGGTCATGGCCTACGGTGCCTGGGGACTGCTGCTGTCGCATGCCGTACCGCACACGGCGAATCTGCTCGTCTGGCTGACGGCCAGCCTGCTCGGGAACGACGCCGTCATCGCGCCGATCGTTTTCGCGCTGTGCCTGGCCGGGACCCGGCTGCTTCCCGTGCGAGCCAGGCCATGGGCGGCCGGCGCGCTGCTCGTGGGCGGCGCCGCGCTGCTCGTCGGGCTGCCCGACGTGCTGCGGCAGCGGCGTGACCCCAACCCCACGGTGGTGCCCCTCGACTACGGGCGCAACATCGCACTCGTGCTGCTCCTGGTGGCCGGGGCCGCGATCGCCGCGTGGGGCGGGCCCGCCGCCGTGCGCGCTGCGCGGCGAGCCGTCGTGGGCTACCGAGCCCACCGCGCCGCCGCACGCAAGGTCCCCGCGGACCACGAACGTAACGCACCACCCCCAGGCCACCTACAGCAAGGCGATCACCCACATGACCGGCAACTCTAGACTCACCTCCATGGATGAGGCCGCCGACGTGCTCGTCGTGGACGACGACCGGACCGTGGCGGAGGTCGTCTCCACCTATCTGCAGCGCGCCGGCCACCGGGTACGGCATGCCGCCGACGGCTACGAGGCGGTCGCCGCCGCCGAAGCGCGGCTGCCCGACCTGGTCGTGCTCGACCTGATGCTGCCCGGCATCGACGGCATCGAGGTACACCAGCGGATCAGGGAGCTTGGGCCGGTTCCGGTGATCATGCTGACCGCCCGCGGCGAGGAGAGCGACCGGATCCTCGGCCTCGAAACCGGTGCCGACGACTATGTGACGAAGCCGTTCAGCCCACGCGAACTCGTCCTGCGTGCCCAGTCCGTGCTGAGCCGCGCCCGCAGCGGGCCCGGCCGGGCCCGGCCCGCCGCGGCCGTCTACGAGTCCGGCGACCTGAAACTCGACGCCGCAGGCCGCCACGCCGAACGCGCCGGTGTGCCGCTCGACCTCACCGTCAGGGAGTTCGACCTGCTCGCGTTCTTCATGGCGCACCCGGGCCGCGCGTTCAGCCGCGACGAGCTGATGCGGCGCGTGTGGGACTGGGAGTACGGCGACATGTCGACCGTGACGGTACACGTGCGGCGGCTGCGCGAGAAGATCGAGTACGACCCGGCGCGGCCGAACCGGATCGCCACGGTCTGGGGCGTGGGCTACCGGTTCGACGCGGGCAACGTCGCACGATGAAAGACACCCTTGAGATCGTCGGGATGGCGGCCGGGTGCGCCGCGATTGTCGGCGTCCTCGGCCTGCTCGTGCTGCGCCTGCTGCGCGGCCGGTCCCTGCGCGCCGCGCTGTTCGCGATCGCCCTGTCCAGCGTGCTCGCCATGGCCGCGGGGACGGTCGCCGTCGCGCACGCCATGTTCATCTCGCCGGACGACGTCGGCACCGTGATCGTGGTGCTCGTCTCCGCCGGGATCGTCGCGCTCGTCATGGCCGGACTGCTCGGCCGCAGCGTGGCCGCCGACAGCAAGGCGCTGCGGTCGGCGCTGCGGTCGCTCGGCGCGGGCCCGGCGAACGGCGCGCGGCGCCCGGCCGCGGCAGGCCCGCCGCCCAAGCTCGCGACCTCGGAAATGGCGGACCTCAGCCGCGAACTGGCCGCCACGAGCATGCGGCTGGCGGAGTCGCGCGAGCGGGAACGAGCGCTCGAACGGTCACGCCGCGAACTGGTCGCCTGGGTCTCCCACGACCTGCGCACCCCGCTCGCGGGGCTGCGCGCCATGGCCGAGGCGCTCGAGGACGGAGTCGCCGCCGACCCGGCGCGCTACTACGCCCAGATGCGGCAGGCGGTGGAGCGGCTCACCGGCATGGTCGGCGACCTGTTCGAGCTGTCCCGGATCCACGCCGGTGCGCTGCGCCTTTCGCTGCAGCAGGTGTGGCTCGCCGACCTGGTCGACGACGCGGTGGCGGGCGCCCACCCGCTCGCCCAGGCACGGCGGGTCAGGCTCGCGGCCGACATCCACGCACCGCTCGCCGTCCGCGCCGACGCCCGCGAGATGTCCCGTGCCCTCACCAATCTCGTCGTCAACGCGATCAGGCACACGCCGGGCGACGGAACCGTCCGGGTCGAGGCCGACCACCATGACGGCTTCGCCGTGCTCACCGTCACCGACGCGTGCGGCGGCATTCCCGAGGCACACCTGGAGCGGCTGTTCGACGTCGCGTGGCGGGGCAGCGATGCGCGCACACCCGATCCGTACGCGGGCGCCGGGCTTGGCCTCGCGATCGTGCGCGGCATCGTCGAGGCGCACTCCGGTGAGGTGGACGTGCGGAACATCACCGGCGGGTGCCGGTTCGAGGTCAGGTTGCCTGTGCCAGC
>DATFVJ010000235.1:0-9394 GCA_035260365.1 Streptosporangiaceae bacterium | reverse complement strand
GGGATGTAGACGACCGCCACGATGACCACGACGTAGATCAGGGTGTCCTTGATGAACGCGATCAGCGCCGGTGCCCTGAGCCCGGAGACGTAGGTGTAGGCGGCGAGCAGCACGAACGCGATGAACAGCGGCAGATCCTTCACAAAGGTGTTCGTCGAGGTGCCGCCGCCGAGCCCCATCACGTCGAGGACGACCTGGATGCCGACGAGCTGCAGGGCGATGTAGGGCATCGTGGCGAGGATGCCGGTGAGCGCCACGGCCAGGGACAGGCCGCGTGAGCCGTAACGCCCGCGCACGAAATCGGCCGGCGTGATGTAGCCGTGCACGCGCGAGACCGACCAGAGCCGCGGCAGGAACACGAAGATGATCGGGAAAACGATGATCGTATACGGGACGGCGAAGAAGCCCGCCGATCCCACGCCGAAGATCAGCGCGGGCACGGCGATGAACGTGTATGCGGTATACAGGTCACCGCCAAGCAGGAACCACGTGATGAAGGTGCCGAAGCTGCGCCCGCCGAGCCCCCACTCGTTCAGGTGCAGCAGGTTCTCCGCGCGCCGCCAGCGCGCCGCGGCGAAGCCGACCAGGGTGACGACCGCGAACAGGACCACGAAGATCGAGAAGGCGACGGCGTTGATGTGGTTTGTCATTGCGGTTGCACCGTCCCATCACCGGTTCCCTCACCGCGCGCGTCCGCACCGCCCGCGCCTCCTGGCCCGGCCGGGGCTCGCGTGCCGGCCGCGCCGCCCGGGCGTCCGGTGGTGCGGATAATGACGTAGGCGAGGCCGCTGGTGATCGCCACGATGGGCACCCACATCAGCTGGTACCAGTAGAAGAACGGAAAGTCGGCGACTACTGGCTTGGTGCGCGCGTAGAACGGCACCCATAGGGTGCCCACGATCGGCGCGAGTATCAGGATGGTGAGCACGGCCCAGGTGAAAGGATTCCTGGTTCTTGGGTTGTGGGCCATTGTTTTCCCTTCTCCCACTGCCTGGGTCCTGGCTGCGGATCCGCTGCTCCGGGAGAAGAAGCCAGCGTGCGGCGGCCGGCCAGGGCCTGTCACATGTGACGGAAGTCACATCGATGGTTCCATGTGACTACGCTGCGATGCAATTGGCAACACATGACATTTTTGTCGGCGGAATACCGGCCTCGATTCCGCTGGTCAGGCACCACACTTATCCCTAACGGCTGCGCAGCACGGCGCCGCCAGGCGCAGCGGAGGGCTCCGGAGGTCGCCCCGGGGCCGTCCCTGTGGCCGCCCGGCCCTGCGGTGCGCCTGGCTTGCGGTGGCGCGGGTGCCGAGTCCCGTGGTGCGTCTGGTCCCGCGGTGCGCCTGGCTTGCCGTGGCGCGGGTGCCGATCTTGGCTACGAGATCGTCCGGATCACCTGGCGGCAGATCATCGAGCAGCCGGACGAGATGGCCGCCCGGATCAGGCGCGCCTTCGCCAGGGCGCGGGTCAGAGAGCTTTCGCGAGGGCGCGGTCAGAGCGTTTCTGACAGTGCCTTGATCGGCATCTTCAGCTCGGCGAGCATCTCGATGTCACTGTGCGCGGAACGGCCGAGGGTCGTCAGGTAGTTGCCCACGATGATCGCGTTGATGCCGCCGAGAATGCCCTCGCGGGTGCCCAGGTCCCCCAGCGTGAGTTCCCGCCCGCCCGCGTACCGCAGCACGGTGCGCGGCAGGGCGAGCCTGAACGCGGCGATCGTCTTGAGCGCTTCCCTGCCGTCGACGATGGGGTGCTCCGAGAACGGGGTACCGGGCCTTGGGTTGAGAAAGTTCAGCGGAACCTCGTCCGGGTCCAGGGCGGCAAGCTGCGCGGCAAGCTCGGCCCGCTGCGCCAGGCTCTCGCCCATGCCGATGATCGCGCCGCAGCACAGTTCCATCCCGTGCGAGCGGACCAGTTCACACGTCGCGAAGCGCTCCTCCCAGGTATGCGTGGTCACCACGCTGGCGAAGTGCGAGCGGGCAGTCTCGAGATTGTGGTTGTAGCGGTGCACGCCCATGGCCGCGAGCTCGGCCGCCTGACCGGGCGTGAGCATGCCGAGCGAGCAGGCGATATTGATGCTGACCGCCGCCTTGATCGCCGCGATGCCGGTTCGGACCTGTGACATCAGCCGCTCGTCGGGGCCGCGGACGGCAGCCACGATGCAGAACTCCGTCGCACCGGTCGCCGCGGTCGCACGCGCGGACGCGACGAGGTCGTCGATGTCCAGCCACGCCGAGCGCACCGGCGAGGCAAAGCGGCCCGACTGCGCGCAGAAGTGGCAGTCCTCCGGGCATCCTCCGGTCTTCACCGAGACAATGCCCTCGACCTCCACCTCCGGCCCGCACCAGCGCATCCGGACCTCGTGGGCGAGCCCGAGCAACTCGCCGACCGCGTCGTCTGGCACGTTCAGGCACGCGAGGACCTGCCGCCGGTCGAGACCGCGGCCCCGGCCGAGTACCTGTTCGCGCGCCTGCGAGAGCATGTCGTTCACGAAGCTCCTCCGCGTGTCTCCTGCCCGCCCAAGCTACCGTGGGCGGCGCTGGCCACGGGCGCTGTCATGACGCGGGTTCTGGGCGATGCGGGCGTGGCTGGAGGCAGGCGCCACGACGGGATGAGCGCGGGCGCGGTCATGACGCGGGTTCTGGGCGATGCGGGGCGTTGCCTGGAGGCGTGCGCCGGAGGCGGGTCACGAACTTGTACCTGTCGCCGCGATACCACGACTGGGCCCATTCGATGGGATTGCCGCCGGCGTCGAAGGCGTGCCGTGAGAGCAGCAGCAGCGGCAGCCCGACGTCGACGCCGAGCAGGCGTGCGTCATTCGGCGCCGCGAGCACGGTCTCTATCGTTTCCTCGCCCTCGGCCGGCTCGACTCCGTACGCCTTGGCGAGGGTCTCATAGAGCGAAGAGTGCCGCTCCAGTTGCTTGCGCAGGCCAGGGAACCTGCGCGCGGGCAACACAGACGTGTCGATGGACATCGGCTCGCCATCGGCCAGCCGGAGCCGGTGGATGCGCAAGGCCCGGCCGCCGGGCCGGATGCCGAGGAGACCGGCCAGTTTGTCGTCGGCCGTGATGTAGCCAATCTCGAGTATCCGGGTCTTGGGATGCAATCCGTGCGCACGCATGCCCTCGGTGTAGCTGGCCAGTTCGAGCACCTGCGCCACCTTCGGCTTGGCCACGAACGTTCCCTTGCCCTGCATGCGCAGCAACCGGCCCTCGACGACCAGTTCGGCCAGCGCCTGCCGCACCGTCGTCCGTGAGGTCGCGTACCGCCGGGCGAGTTCACGCTCAGGTGGCACGGGGCTGCCTGGCGCCATGGTCACCGTCAGCTCGAGTAGCTGTCGTTTCACCGTGTAGTACTTGGGGATCCGCAGGCCCTCAGGGTCCGCGGCCGGACCTTGCTGCTCCGTCCGGGCATCGGGCCGCGCCGCCGCGCCACGCGGCCGCCGCCGACTGACGTCGTGGTCGGATTCCGGCTGCACAGGTTCAGCGGTCACGGTCGGTCTCCTCGCTCTCGGGACGCTGCGGCCCGCGGGACGTGGGCACGAACCGCGGCCGGTGCCGGCGGTCTGTAGATCAGCATCGGCCAGGTCCGTACGCGTCGCTAGTGGCAGGCATGAGCGTCCCTCAGGTGCGGATCGCCGCCGGAAGCACGCCACCTGTTACCGGAAGCACGCCGCCGGTGAGCGGCGCCGCCTGCCGTGCCATCGTCGCGCATGTGCGCATCTTTCCAGCTTGGGGGGCTGCGGTGCGCTGGCGGGTACGGGGCCGGCGGGTATCCGCCTGTGCCGTCAGCCAAGTAGCCTCCTACCGTGCCCACAATGAGCGACCTGATCCGCGGAAAGACGGCACTGGCCGACGCTGACCTGGAATGGCTGCATTTCCTGGTGTCGGACTGGCAGTTGCTCGCGGACCTGTCGTTCGCCGATCTCGTCCTCTGGGCTGGTCTGCGCACGGGCAACGGCTGGGTTGCCGTGGCGCAGATGCGCCCCACGACAGGCCCGACCGCGTTCCACGACGACATCGTGGGCACCATTGTGCCGCCCGGTGAGCGGCCACTGCTCGACACGGCCCGCCGCGAGGGCCGGATCTGCCGCGAGGGCGACCCGGACTGGACCGGCGGCGTGCCGGTGCGGGGGGAAACGATCCCGGTGCGGCGGGACGGGCGGATCATCGCGGTCATCGAGCGGAGCACGAACCTGAACTCGGCGCGCACCCCGAGCCGACTCGAGCTGACCTACCTGCAGAGCGCGGACGACCTGGCCCAGATGGTGGCGGCCGGCCGGTTCCCTTTTCCTGGGGAGCAACCCACCCTGGTGCGGTCGCCCAGGGTCGGCGATGGCCTGCTCCGTCTCGACGGCGGCGGCAAGGTGGCATACGCGAGCCCGAACGCCCTTTCCGCCTACCGGCGGCTCGGCCTTGCCGCGGACCTGGTCGGGGCCGAGCTTGGCCCGGCGACCGCCGCGATGTGCGATCCGGGCGAGCCCGTCGACGATTCGCTCATGGTCGTGGCGAGCGGCCGCGCACCGCGCGAGACGGAGGTGGAGGGGAACGGCTCGGTCGTCCAGTTGCGCGCCATCCCCCTGGTGGTGGGCCAGGCGCGTACCGGCGCGCTTGTGCTCGTCCGGGACGTGACTGAGCTGCGCAGGAGGGAACGCGAGCTGCTGAGCAAGGACGCGACGATCCGTGAGATTCATCACCGTGTCAAGAACAACCTGCAAACCGTGGCCGCGTTGCTGCGGCTCCAGGCGCGCCGCATCCGGGTGCCCGAGGGACGCGCTGCGCTCGAGGAGGCGGTGCGCCGGGTCGGCTCGATCGCGATCGTGCACGAGACGCTGTCCCACACGCCGGAAGACGTCATCGATTTCGACGACATCGCGGGGCGCGTCGCGATGATGGCCGCGGAGGTCGCGGCGCCAGAAGCGTGGGTCAAGCCCCGGTTGGCCGGCCGGTTCGGCGCGCTGCCTGCCTCGGTGGCGACCCCACTCGCGATGATCTTGACTGAGCTCCTGCAGAATGCGCTACAGCACGGGCTCGGGCCGCGCGCCGGGATGATCGAGGTGACGGCGCGGCGTGGGCCACAGCGGCTTGCGGTCGTGGTCGCCGACGACGGCGCCGGCCTGCCGGAAGGATTCGATCTTGACTCGTCGGCCAGCCTCGGGCTGCAGATCGTGCGCACGCTCGTGGTCGCCGAACTCGGCGGCAGGCTTGAGTTCCTGCCCCGTCCCGGCGGGGGCACCGAGGTCCTTGTCGACCTGCCTATGGAGATGACGCAGGCCCTGCCAGAGACGCGTTCCACCTGGCGCGGCAGCACCCAGGCCGAAGCCCGCGGCTCGGGCCGCACCGGCTGACATGCGGGACCCGGGTCGTAAGTGTGCCATCGGGTACGTCATCATGTAACCGATGGCACATCAGCGAGGTGTACCGGCGACGCGGGTTCAGACGTGCGCCCGGGCGTAGGCCGTGCGGCGCTTGAGCGCCCGCCGCTCGTCTTCACTGGTGCCGCCCCATACGCCGGCATCCTGGCCGCTCTCGAGCGCCCATCGCAGACAAGAATCAGTCACCGGGCACCGCCGGCAGACATGCTTGGCTTCTTCGATCTGCAGCAGGGCAGGGCCCGTGTTGCCGATCGGAAAGAACAGCTCAGGATCCACGTCACGGCAGGCGGCGTGGTGGCGCCAGTCCATGCGGTCTACTCCTCAATGCGGCCGTTGCGCGCCGCCAATGGCTCCGTGGGGTCTTCGTTCGTGCTTGTGAATCATTTCACGAAGCAGGGCACATGTATCGCCGCCCTCGCCAGTCGCAGGAGGCCCGTGCGTCGAGCAAAGGCGCAACCGTAAGCGGCGACATGAGCAGCCATGCAGTACGTGTCCGCGGCTACCGCTCAGCGATCATGGATCATGCTTGACGGCGCGACCGTGATACCCCGTGCCTTGCATCGATATCGAGCCTCTCAAAGGCTAGCGATCAAGCGCAAGAGGTTTGAGCAAACGTTCAGGTGGATTTCGATGTCAGATGGATCACACCTGGAATGTGTCACATCCGCGGGCGCCCGCGGGTCACACGCACGTGTCCAATCATGTGCCCCGGCCCGTCGAACAGGGAGACATCCGATGGCTGCCGGGTGAACGAGGTCGACCGGCCGGGCCGTCGTGCGGACCGCGGATCCCCGGACACCTGGCTACGTCACGACCCGCAAGGCGTCGGGCACGGATCGGAATGTCACGCACTCGCTCTCGCCGACGTATTCGCCATCGACCTGGCAGGCGATGGGCCGGCCGGAGCGCAGTGTGATCTCCGCCTGGTCGTGCAGGCTCACGACCTGCCGCCCGGACGGCGGCCGGGCACGGCTGGCCATCATCTGGCGCAGTGCGCTGAGGGTCCCGACGGTCCGCAGCCGCCGCAGCGCGAACACGTCGAGACCGGTGTCGAACCCGGCGCAGGGATTCGGGTTCACCGGGCGGCTGCCCAGGTAGGTCCAGGGTGACGTGTTGGACACGATGCCGATGAACAGTGGGCCGATGGGTGGCTGGCCGTCCCGCTCCAGGGTGAGGGCCGGCTTGCGGCGATCGGTCACCGAGTAGAACTGCCGCACCGTTGTCCAGAGGTAGCGCGCCGGCGATGCCGGATGGCCGTTCACGCGCTGTCCGTCCACGGCGCGGACGACCTCGGCATCGAGGCCGAGCCCGCCGCTGAAGGTGAAATACCTGCCGCCGGCCAGGCCGAGGCCGATGCGGCGCTGGCGGCCCGACCGGATCGCCGCGAGGATCGCTCCCGTCGCGTCGACCGGATCGGCTGGAACCCCCAGGGCGCGGACGAACACGTTCGCGCTCCCACCAGGAATGGGCACCAGAGCGGGCAACTGCCCCGCATCCGGCCGCCCGCCCGGGCTCGCTCCGGGCCCAGTGGGCGCGCCGAGGAGGCCGTTCACCGCCTCGTTGATCGTTCCGTCGCCGCCGAGCGTGAACAGCATGTCGTGGCCTTCGACGGCAGCCTCCCGGGCAAGCTCGGCGGCGTGACCCCGATAGCGTGTCTGCACCACTTCCAGCTTGACGAGGGACGCCAGGGCCCGCACGATCACGTCTCGGCGGGGCGCGGTCGTGGAGGTGGCGCGCGGATTGACGATCAGGAACGCTCGCACGCGCCTAGGGTAGCTATGCCGGGAGGATTCCATAACATGCGCGAACGTCCAGCGACCTTGGCCGGTGCGGCGGCCGTGCAGGCGGCCGAGTCACTCGGGGTGCTCGCGGCCACCGTGATCGCGCTTGCCGACACGATTTCCGGCCGGTCATACCAGGTTAGCAGCGGCGTGGCGCTGACCCTCATCGGGTTCGGCGCGACGGTCGTGCTCGCCGCGGTCGCCGCCGGCCTGCTGCGCGTGCGCAGGTGGAGCAGGACCCCGGCGCTGCTGACCCAGTTGTTCTGCGGAATCGTGGCGATCTACCTGATCCAAGGACACCGCTACGGCTGGGGAGTACCGTTGCTCGTGCTCGCTGTCGCCGGATTGGCCGCGCTGCTCGCGCCCCCGACGCTGCGCGCGCTCACCGGAGAGCGGGCCGGCCGCCGCTAGCGGCAAGCCATGGCCGGGTCGGCGCCCAGCCGCGCGACTGTTTCCTGCGCACGCGTCGACATAGATCCCGAACGGCTGCCGCGTGCGGTCACGCTTGCGCCAGTGGCACCCGCACGCAGGCCGGCCGCCCGCCATGGTGCGTGATGCCAGCCGTTCCGGCAGTGTTGGCCCGGGGGGACGACCCCCAATGCGGGGGTCCGTGAGGCGGAGCCCGCTGCGGCTGGCAGGGCCCCCCGCATAACAAAGCCGCATCCGCAGCAGCCGTTCGGGATCATTTTTGGGTTCGGTGGGCGTGGGTCGCGGCGCGGGCCTGGGCTCAGTCCTCCGCGGTAAGGCCGTCGCGAAGCTGGGCCAGTGTGCGCGCGAGCAGCCGGGACACGTGCATCTGGGAGATGCCAAGCTCGGCCGCGATCTGGGACTGGGTCATGTTGCCGAAGAACCGGAGCAGCAAGATCCGTTTCTCGCGGGGCGGCAGGCGTTCGAGCAGCGGCTTGAGCGATTCGCGGTATTCGACACCCTCGAGCGCGTCGTCCATGATGCCGAGCGAGTCGGCGACGGCGGGTGCGTCCTCGTCGCCGGAGTCCGGTGCGTCCAGCGACACCGTCGAGTACGCGTTGGCCGACTCGAGTCCTTCGAGCACGTCTTCTTCACTCATCTGCAGGTGGGCGGCGAGTTCGCTCACGGTCGGCGCACGCCCTTCACGCTGTGCCAGGTCCCCGATGGCCTTGGTCAGCGCGAGTTTGAGCTCCTGCAGGCGGCGGGGCACGCGGACCGCCCACCCCTTGTCACGGAAATGGCGCTTGATCTCGCCGACGATCGTGGGGGTGGCGTAGGTCGAGAACTCGACGCCGCGCCCGAGGTCGAACCGGTCGATGGACTTGATCAGGCCGATCGTCGCGACCTGCGTGAGGTCGTCCAGCCATTCGCCCCGGTTACGGAACCTGCGGGCCAGGTACTCGACGAGCGGCAGGTGGAGTTCCACCAGTTCGCCGCGCACCTGCTGGCGCGCGGGATCGCCGGGGGGCAGCACGGCGAGCTGCTCGAACAGTTCCCGGGCGCGCACCCGGTCGGGAACCGCGTGCTCGGTTTTGGCAGTCACGGCGTAGCTCTCGTGCCTTACCCGTCCCGCGAGGTGTCGCGGCTTTTCTGCAAGACGATGGTGACCTTCTCGTCGGCTCCCACGTAGGCATCGACCTTCCCCGCAAGCGCGGTGAGCACCGTCCAGGCGAACGTGTCACGCGACGGCGGCCGTCCCTTTTCCGCCAGCACGGAGACCGCGACGGTCATGGCGTACTTGTCAAGCTCGAATTCGCATTCGAGGCTGGCGCCTGGCAATGCCTGGGGGAGCAGCATCGCGCACGCCTCGTCGACGGCGATACGGAGGTCCTCGATCTCGTCGAGGGTGAAATCCAGCCGCGCCGCCAGGCCGGCGGTGGCGGTCCGCAGGACCGACAGATACGCGCCCTCGGCTGGCATGCGGACAGTCACGACGTCTTTCGGCGCGTGGTCACCGGTCGCGGCTGCGTGTGCTGCCGTGGCAGCGGCCGCTGGCCGGTCGGCGGTTTTCTCGGTCACGGCCCTCCTCTGGACATCCTGAGTCACAGCGTCTGGTTGCAACCTACCGCCGTACCGGAAATGCGCAGACACGGCGCGCGCGGTTACTGCGCGGGAGCACCATTCTAGTGGTGTCCGGCAGGTGCGCGCTCACCTGCGCAAATGGCATAAACGGACCGAACGGGGATCGATTGTGTGAACGGGCGCCATCACGCAAGCAACGGCGCCGCGCTCGTGCGTGCCCAGGGGCGCCGGAGCTTCGTGGCGCGGGACGTTCGTGGCG